>CAITXW010000197.1 GCA_903896425.1 uncultured beta proteobacterium
ACACAGTCACTGGCATTGGCACTAATGCCCAGGCTGATGCCTGAGGCCTGCAAGAAAGCACTGGAGCGTATCAAATCCAGGGGCAAGTCTTCCACCCGCATGCGGCTGGCTGCCGAACCCGAGCGCAGGTAGCTGAACACATGACCGCTGGCGTCATGGTTGACGAAATAAACACCAGTGTGCGCGTCTTTGTCCGTCGCCACCGCCTGCGTTTCCACGCCTTCGTGGCGCCACAAATCCAGTAGCATGCGGCCAAATTCGTCGTCCCCCACACGCGTCACATAGGCGGTGCGGGCGCCCTGACGCGCAGCCGCAATCGCCATGTTGGAAGTGTCGCCGCCAAACCCCTGAAGGTAGTGCGACTCCCCCGCTCGCGTCTGGTTGAACTCCACCATGGCCTCTCCGAGCGCGACGATATCGAACTGCATGGTGACGTGCCGGTTCAAATACGACCGTACTTGGCGAGGCCTTCTTTCAGCGAGCGCGCCTGCACAATCAGCTTTGCTTGTTCCAACTCGCGTCGGTCAATCTCTTGCGCCATCAGCAGTACTTCCTCGGCGAGGGCGATGGGCACCACCACCACGCCATCAATATCGGCCACGATGATGTCGCCCGGATTGACCTCTACACCGCCGCACACCACCGGTACGTTTGCGCCCAGGGTCTTGAAGCGGCCCAGCGTGGTGCCAGGCGAGACGGAACGTGCGTAGACCGGAAATCCGTAGTCGCGCCGAATTTCGGTCACGTCCCGCACGCCCCCATCCAGAATGGCGCCGGCAAAATTTCGGGCATAAGCACCGGCCGTCATCAAGCCACCCCAAACCGCCACGTCCGCTTGTGCATTGATCCCGATCACCATCACACTGCCGGCGTCGGCGCTGTCGATCAGGTCCAGTGCATGCTGGGGTGGTACAAACTCCGTGGTGGGGCCTTCCAGAACAGTCACGGCTGGACCGACCACTTTCTTGTCGTTGATGCGTGGCTTGATTCTTTGGTCCATGTAGCCGCGCTTGCCGGCCAGTTTGTCAACTGCATCGGCAACAGAGGCGGTAGCGACCTCCTTGAAAGCTTCCACCAGGGTTTGCAGGTTCATATTTTTGCTCTGGGTATAGGGGCGGGAAGGCCTGCTTCAGCCTCAGGGCTTGAAAACAAAGCCAGGCGTAATGGAAGCCTGCGCTGGAATGGCCGGCAGATCGGAGAACAACTGCGGGCGACTCTTCATGACGTTCAGGATGTACTTGGGTTCAATATTCTTGTTCACGTCAAACGTGCCCTTGATGAAACCCAGGCGACTCAAGCGGTCTTCGGCGCTCCACAGTGCACGGTAATTGACAGCCGATAGGCGTCGATCTGACTGCTGGATATTGAACTGCATGGACGCTTCGGCCACTTCGAGCTTCAAACCAGGAATCCACCGTGTTGCCACTTGTGCTGCCAGCTTCGGATTGGCACGCATCCACTGATCGGCTGCAGACAAGGCGGCGAGGAACTTCTCGACGGTTACGCTGTTCTTTTCAACCCAGCTCCGCATGCCCACGTTGTAGCCAACCGAAGCAATCAGATCGCCGCCACGTACAACTTCGATCGCACCGGGTACGTCTTTGAGCGCCACGATGGGCCAGGGGTCCCAGCAAGCAAAGGCGTCAATGCCCTTGGACAAAAGTGCCACGGTCATATCGGGCGGAGGTGTGTTCACCAGGGTTACGTCCTGCAGCGTCAAGCCAGCCTTTTCAAGTAGCGCCAGAACGTACAGGTGATTGATGGTGCCAAATGAGGCAGCTATCTTTTTTCCCTTGAGGCTTTTCAGATCGCCCTTGACAATGCCCGAGGTCGCGCCTGCAACGAGTGCCAGGGTGCCGTCGGAACCGGCCTTGGTGGCGTTGCCGGTGTAGTTTCCTATGGCAACGAGTTCGATACCGCGCAGCACGGCACCTATCATAGGTACACCGACCTGGATCAGGTCGCTCTCACCGGCCTGCAACGCGTTGATCGCATCCACACCGGTGGCGTAGGGTCGCGCAATGGTGACGTCCAGCCCCTCCTTTTCGAAAAAGCCCCGTTCCACAGCAATGGGTAATGCAATCTGGTCGATGCTTGCCACCATGCCAGCCTTCATCTTGATGACCGGCGCCTGGGCGAACGCCAGCGCAGAAAGGCTCAGTAGCAGCCCGGTTAACCATACTTTTTTCATGACGATGATCCTTCTATTGGAAGCGGCTCAATCTTGGTTACCCAGTAGGGACGGGAAACCGAGAGTAGATCCGCTGTGTTGACACCACGAACTTCAATTGAATTGTCTTGCGTCCCGGAAACCCGGCCATACCGCTGAAACGCGATCACGTGGAACCTTTCCGGAGGGAACGGCAGCGTGACCAGTATGTTGACTTTGTTGCCGCTCGCTTGCAAAAGCGTCGGTGTAATTTTTCCCGGTGCGGCTAGGCTGAGCCAAGCTTGCCAGGCCATGGCACACAGCAGTGCCAGCAGCAGAATCGGGCCTTTCTTGGAACGAAGCATGGCGCGCCAGAGCCTCATGCCGAGCGCACCAGTTGCAGCACCTGGGCTGACATTGCCTTGAACGCGTCGTCTTCCATCAGCGCATCCCAGACACGAGGACGGGGCAAGTCGATGTTGAGTTCCTTCAGTACCAAGCCTTTGGAAAGCACGACCACACGGTCTGCCAGGAACACGGCCTCACTCACATCATGGGTGATGAAGATGATGGTCGGGCGGCGCTCCTGCCAGATGCGCGTCAGTTCCTCTTGCAGTGTCATGCGTGTTTGCGCATCGACACTGGCAAACGGCTCATCCATGAGCAGCACTTCGGGGTTGTTGGCCAACGCACGCACCACGCCCACGCGCTGTTGCATGCCGCCGGAGAGCTCGTTAGGGTAACGTTCGGCGGCATTTGCCAAACCTGCCAGTTCCAAGTATTCGCGGGCAATCCGGTCGCATTCGGGTTTGGACAAGCCGCGCATCTTGGGGCCAAAACCCACGTTGTCGAGCACTGTTTTCCACGGGAACAGTGCGAATGACTGGAACACCACCCCGCGCTCCGAGCCGGGGCCGCTAACGGGTTGGCCGTCCAGCAAAATTTCGCCCCCGGATACCGGCAGGAAGCCGGCAATCATGTTCAGTATGGTTGTCTTGCCGCAGCCCGAGGGACCCACGATCGCGACAAATTCACCCTGGTTCACACTCAGCGAAACGTCACTGACGGCCGTGACGTGTTTGCCGGCATAGGGGTCGAAATAGGTTTTCGACAGATGGTTCAAACTCAGATTTTTCATTGTTGCGAACTCACTAAACCCCAACGCTGCCCGGTGGCGCGTTCAATGGGTGCCAACACCCAACTGTCCACGATGTACCAGAGCAATCCCAAGACCACCATACCCAACAGGATTTCCACAACCGATCCGGCCCGCCGGGCGTCGAACATCATGAAGCCGATGCCACTGGTGCCGACGATGATTTCGGTGGCAATCAGCGCGCGCCAACCAAAGCCCAAGCCGTTCCGTAGCCCGGTCATGATGTTGGGCAGGGCACCCGGTAACACCACATGCCAAATCACCCCCGTTGGAGAAGCACCCAGGCTCCTGGCAGCGCGCGACAGCACCACCGGCACAGAGCGCACGCCCAGGGCGGTGTTCAAGACGATCGGAAACAGGACGGTGTAGACGATCACGACCGTCATGGTGGTCAAACTGAAGCCAAACCAGATCAGCAAAATAGGCAGCCAGGCAATGTCCCCGATGGCTTGAAAGAACAGCAGCAGTGGCCACAACAGTTTGCGAGCACGCTCGCTCAGCCCTACCAGAACACCCAGCGGAACACCCAGTGCTATGCCCGTGCCGGTACCGACCAAAAGGCGCACCATGCTGTCAAGCATGTAGTCCGGCAAGATCCCCTTGTACATCAAGGTGCCAAAGGATTTCAGCACGTCGAGCGGACCCGGGAGGAAGGCCGGCGGGAACACGCCGGACTGCGCCACGATCGCCCAAAACGCAACGACAGGAATAAAGGGCACGATCGAGCGCACCACCGGAAAACGGACCGTCAGGCGTGCGTAGAAACTCCAGCATTGGTGCAGCCAATGGGTCATGTGCTCACCACCAGTCCCCAGCGTTCGATGGTAGCTCGCTCCAGCGGCGCGAGCAGCAGACGATCAAGCAGCAACCACAGCAGGCCAATGACGATCATGCCAAACACGATTACCTCGGTCTGATAAAAATCCCGTGCGGTGAACAGCATATATCCCAGCCCCACGTTGGTTGCAATCATCTCGGCTGCGATCAGTCCACGCCAGGCAAAGCCCAATCCGGTACGAACCCCGGTAACGATGTTGGGCAAGGCTCCGGGCAGTATCACCTCGGTCAGCATGGCCCACCAGTTTGCACCCAGCGATGCGGCCGCACGGCGCAGCGACAGCGGAATGCTCGATACCCCTAGCAAGGTGTTATAGACCACCACAAAGAAAACAGAATTGAAGATGATGAAGGTGATGGCGCCAAAACCGTATCCGAACCACAGCGTGGCGATCGGTATCCAGGCAATGCCGGCCAGCACTGAGAAAAAGCGCAGCAGTGGCGTGAAGAAGTTGGACACCGCACTGCTCAAACCCATGGCGACGCCCAATGGGATGCTGACCACCAAGGCCAGCACCGTGCCCACGGCCACCCGCCCCAGGCTGGCAGCCACATGCCGAACCAATGATCCGTCGCGAAACATGTCCCAACTCGCCCGTGCAACCGCTTCCACACTTGGAAAAGTGCGCGGACTTACCTCGAAGAAGCGCACGATCACTTCCCAAAGAACCATGAGGCCCAGCAGTGGCGCCAGGAAAGTGACTGCCGCTAGGAGACCGGGAAAACGCACCGGCGTACCAAAGCTGGAGTCGGGTCGCAGCGTGTTAGCCACGGCCGCTCCGGTTGTTCTTATGGAAGCATCTCAACATTAGTTGCGTCTCAATTTTTGTTGTTATTCACAAAATTGATATCTAATATATCAAATAGCAGGCGTTATGTCTGCAGTAAATTACGCTGTTCAGTCGCGAACATTTCCGAGCAAACCCGTGGTGCCGCCTGAAACTGCCTCAGCCCGCATTTCACATAAAGCGCAATCGACTTTCAAAAGGTCCGGAGGCGTAATCCGCAGGCCCGTTGCCTCACATGGATTTAAAGAAGACCAACACCTTTTGAGCCGATCTTTGCTGGGACTCTGCTTGTGCCGTTGATTAGCGGTCGACCAAACTCGGGAATATGGATCTCGAATACATCGCCCTCTTCGGTCACAATTCCATCGGCGAAAGAAGCAACTGAGGTTCCGAAGAACTGCACATGAACATCACCCGGACGCAAAAACTGGTTGTATTTGAAGTGGTGATGCTCAATATTGGCGATGGTATGGCACATATTGTCTTCGCCGGACGCAAACGGTTTTTCCCAGACAACTTGACCTTTTCTCGAAATTTTGGCAGTCCCGGTGACGTGGGACGGTAGCTCACCGACTCGAAGCTCCGGGCCAAAAGAGCAATAGCGCAATTTGGAATGGGGAAGGTAGAGGTAGCTCTTCTTTTCCATAACATGGTCAGTGCACTCATTGCCGGTTGCAAAGCCGATGCGACACGGTTCGCCACTGTCCGAGATAACATACAGGCCGACGACCTCCGGTTCCTCGCCTTCATCATCCGCAAATGACGGAACAGGGAATGACGCGCCAGGTCGCACCACGGTCGAGCCGTCGCCCTTGTAAAACCACTCGGGTTGTACACCGATTTCGCCGGCCGCTGGTTTGCCGCCCGCAATGCCCCACTTGAACATCCGCATGGAGTCTGTCAGCGCGTCATCGGCTTGCTGAACTTTCTGATGCATCTGACTGCGCGCCGCTGCACTGCCGACATGGGTCAGACCGGTTCCGGCAATCATGCAGTGCGCCGGATCATCGTGGTCAAGCGGTGGCAGTACGCGCTGTTCTGTAAGCAAAACTTGGTAGTCGTGATGCTCGCCCTTGCCAAGCGCGTTCACAAAACTGCGCAGATCTTGGCCGGCGCGGATTGCTTTGAGAGCCAGTTCGCGCATGGTGATGACGCCTTGCAGTTCCTGGACATGGTCACCATCAACCAAGCCGACGGCTCGCCCACGTCCGGCGGTTTCAAACTGAATCAATCGCATGAAAATACTCCAAAAAAGCGAAACATATACCCCCAAAACACCACCCGATCTCCAGGGAAGCCTTGGCTGCCGGGATCAAAGTGTCAGACCGGTCCCACGACCTAGCATTGGCTATGACGGTACGCAGACCAATCAAATTTGTCCAATGATAGACTTCGATAGCCCTATAACCACTGCTTATGAACACGCTACCTCCGTTGGCATCCATCGTGTCCAGACTTCGTCTGAAACACCTTCAACTTCTGATTGCGCTGGACGATTGTGGTACGGTGCTTAAAGCCGCAGAAGTGGTTTCCATCAGCCAACCTGGCGCCACCAAGGCCATTCAGGAGATGGAGTCCACCTTGGGGACCCTGCTCTTTCTGCGCACAAAGCGTGGACTTGCGCCGACCGACGTTGGACGCTGCGTCATTCGATACGCCAGGTTGATCCAGACCGATCTCAAGCATCTGCGAGAGGAGATGGCAGACATTCTCCAAGGCCACGGTGGGCGACTTTCCATCGGTGTCATCATGGGCGCGGTACCCCTTCTGACGGAGGTGCTGTCTGCCATGCTGGAAAAGCAGGCTGAGCTCTCAATCGAACTGGTAGAGGACACCAGCGAGCGATTGCTCAAGCTGCTCGACCAGGGGCGACTTGACCTTGCCATATGCCGCACGAGCATCAGTCAACACCCGGAGTTGTACAACGCACAGGTAATACAGGATGAAACGCTGGCGGTGGTAGCCAATCGTCGGCATCCACTCGCAGCCACGCAAACGGTGCAGCTCTCTGAGCTGGCCAGATACCGCTGGGTGGTTTATTCCGCCAATATGCCAATGCGCCTGCTTTTGGAGAGAGAGTTTCACGACGCAGGTTTGCAGTTCCCGGTCAATCCGGTCGCGACAACATCGGCTTTTGCCACCTTATCGATGCTGCAAAAAAATCCGACAATGGTCGCGCTGGTTTCGACCGATGTCGCTGAGTTTTGCACGTCTTTTGGCATCGTATGCATTCTTCCAATGCAACTAAAATCCCAGAGTGAGTCATATTTTCTTGTGTCTCGGCGGGACCGGAAACTCACGCCTGTTGCCCAGCTGTTTACTGAAGAGCTTGGGCTAGCGCCGGCAAGCGATTTGCAGGCGCTTTGAAATCACATGCTTCGAGTTCTACGCTTTCCGCCATCGCCGAGAGGTTATCTGTGTTGAGAGGAAAAGGTATGACTAAAGAGACATCGCTGTCAGCCCTACAAGTAATGCAGGATGCACCTGTGATTCCAGTGATCGTTCTGCACGACGTTGCTGATGCGATTCCGATGGCGCGCGCGCTGGTGGCAGGTGGAATTCGTATGCTGGAGGTGACGCTGCGGACCAAGCAGGCTCTGGCATGCATTGAGGCGATTGCCCGGCACGTGCCAGAGGCGATCGTAGGGGCGGGTACGGTGCGTAAACGTGCCGACGCCCTGGCGGCTTCCATGGCGGGCGCCCGCTTTGCCGCAAGTCCTGGTTATACCCAGGCGCTTGGACAGGCGTGTCGTGATGTCAGTTTGGCCCTGCTGCCGGGCGTAGCTACTGGTGGTGAGATCATGTATGCAATGGAGGACGGGTTCACTGAATTGAAGTTTTTTCCTGCGACGCAGGCTGGCGGCGTGGCCATACTGAAGGCATGGAACGGTCCATTTCTTGAAGCACGGTTCTGCCCTACTGGCGGCGTGACTTTACAAAATGCAGCTGAATTTCTGGCATTGCCGAACGTAGTTTGTGTGGGTGGCTCCTGGATCGTGTCGCACGAAGTCCTGGCATTGAGGGATTGGGAACGAGTGACCCAGTTGGCGAGGGAATGTCAACTGCTGAAGAACCAGCCTTGAAATGTTGCGTTTTGTCGTTTCCCATGACCGTGGTGTAAGTCCACAGCCCGGACGGGCTGAGACACACGTTACTCAGTTTGGACGCCACGCACCGGCCGTTGGGGAACAGCCGCTTAGGCAAGTCGTGTGGAAAATGTTAATTACTGTGGGTGGCCACCCAGTTCAAGGTAATGTCCCCGGTAGTGGTGTAAGTTTTTAGCCGA
>CAITXW010000198.1 GCA_903896425.1 uncultured beta proteobacterium
AGAAACGCCGGTCATGTTCAGCGTGCTCAAGGGTGACAAGATCTTCGTCATCGCCAATATCGAGTCCAGTAACGTGAACAACGCGGTGCTGGCAAGGCCGGACGCAGGCATCGTCAAGGCCGCCGACGTGAAGGGCAAACGCATCGGCTTTACGCCCGGCACGACGTCTGACTTTTTCCTTGACTCGTTCTTGACGGCGCAGGGCTTGACGCGCAAGGAAATAACCCCGGTTCCACTCACGCCCAATGAAATGCAGGAAGCCCTGCAGACCAGAAAAGTTGATGCCGTCTCGAGTTGGAACTATACGTTGACACAGATCAAACACCAGCTTGGCGCGCAAGCGGTCATCTTTTACGACCGGCAAATTTATACTGAAACCTTCAACATCGCCGCCATGCAGGATTTTGTCCAGCGAAACCCGCAAGCCGTCACCCGTTTTTTGCGCGCCCTGATCCAGGCTGAGGATTTTGTGGCAAAAAATCCGCAGGAGGCGCAGGACATCATGGCGGCGGCGATCAAGGTTGAGAAGGAACTGGTCAGGGAAGTGTGGGACGCATTCAACTATCAAGTGAGGTTGGAGCAGAACCTGCTGATTACGCTGGAGGATGAGACACGATGGGCCATGAAGAACAAGCTGACCGACAAGACCGTCATGCCAAACTATAAGGACTATGTCCACGTCGAGAGTCTCATGGCGGTCAGGCCCGAAGCGGTCAGGATAAACCGCTAGGCACATTGTGCGCATTGCGACCCGACTCTGGCTCAGCGCGGCGGCGACTGTCGCCGTCGTGGCCTTTCTAGTACCGGTGCTGGTTTGGAACTTCTCTGTTTATGCTGAGACACAGAGCAACAATGTTCTTGTTAAATTGATCCACGACAATTTTTTTGAGCGTGCTTCGTTCAGGGATCAGTACTTTCTCCACCGCGAAGACCGTATCCGTTTACTGTGGGTTGAAAGCAAGCTGCAGTCTGACCAGTTGCTTCGTCGGGCCAAGTCTCAGTTCCACCAAGAGCCAGATCAAAAGGCGATAGAGCGGATAAGCCGGGCCGTAGACGACACTGCGCTTGTTTTCAATCGTGTCGTTGAGAACACCCAATCGCTGAAGTCGGGCACCGACAACCGGGACGTCTTTGAGGAACTCGACAAGCGGCTGTACAGTCAACTGCTGTTGAAGGCCGCTGAACTTCGCAACGCAATTGAGGTGCTGCAAGATTCGAGCTCGCAACAGGTGCAGCAGGCCCAGCAACGCTTCGTCGTGGTCGCTGGCGCGCTCGCGCTGCTGCTCGCCCTGGTCATCGTTCTCAACGCGGTGCAAATCGGCGGCTTGATCCGTCGGCGTCTGGCGCTGCTGCATGAAGGGGCAAATCTGGTCACCAGCGGGGACCTGACATACCAGATTGAGATTGAGGGTGCTGACGAGTTTTCTGAAATTGCCGGCACCATCAATCACATGGTCGATGACCTGGCACATCGCAAGGGAGCCATCAAGCAAGCAGCCCACTACGCGCGCAGTCTGCTCGAAGCGAGTCTCGACCCACTGGTAACGATCAGCGCCCAGGGCAAGATCACCGACGTCAACGAGGCCAGCGTCAAGGTGACCGGCGTTGCGCGCGAGGCACTGATTGGCACCGACTTTGGCAACTACTTTACCGACCCGGTGCGGGCCCGCGAGGGCTACCAGCAGGTCTTTGCCAAGGGCTTTGTGACCGACTACCCAC
>CAITXW010000199.1 GCA_903896425.1 uncultured beta proteobacterium
CGAAAAAGGTGGCGGTCAAGAAGCCCGCCGTCAAGGTGGCTGCCAAGACTGCCAAGGTTAAGGCGCCGCGCAAGACCACCGCCGGAACCGGCCTGCAGCCCAGCGCCGCACTGGCGGCCGTGATCGGTGCCGAGGCCGTGGCGCGACCGCAGGT
This sequence comes from uncultured beta proteobacterium, assembly GCA_903896425.1. Classification (GTDB taxonomy): domain Bacteria; phylum Pseudomonadota; class Gammaproteobacteria; order Burkholderiales; family Burkholderiaceae_C; genus Rhodoferax. Next base: position 155 of record CAITXW010000199.1, read on the forward strand.
GATCAAGAAACTGTGGGACTACATCAAGGCCAACGGTCTGCAGGACGCAGCCAACAAGCGCGCCATCAATGCCGATGCCAAACTGCTGCCGATCTTCGGCAAGCCGCAGATCACGATGTTCGAACTGGCGGGAATCGTGGGCAAGCATTTGGCATAACATTACTGTTCTTCACACAGGAGGATGCCATGACGCAAACCGTTTCCACCGCAGGATTTACGCTCGTCAGTTCGGAGATCAAGGCCGACGCCCCAATTCCGCAGCGCTTTGAATACAACGGCTTTGGCTGTTCCGGCGAGAACAAGTCGCCCGCGCTCAAGTGGCAGGGGGCGCCTGCCGGCACCAAGGCCTTTGCCGTCACCGTTTACGACCCCGACGCACCGTCGGGCTCCGGTTGGTGGCACTGGGTGGTGATCAACATCCCGGCCGATGTGACCGAACTTGCGCCCAATGCCGGCGCCGAGGGCGGCGCCAATCTGCCCAAGGGCGCGCGCCACGTGCGCATCGACTACGGCGTGGCGGCCTGGGGCGGTTGCGCACCGCCACCCGGTGATGCACCACACCGCTACGTTTTCACCGTGCATGCGCTCAAGGATGTGCTCGATATCCCGCTGGACGCCACTGCCGCGCTGGCCGGTTTCATGATCAACGCTACCAGCCTGGGCAAGGCGAGTTTCACGGCGCGTTACGGCAGGCCCTGAACCGGTTAGATGTAGCCCGTATGGAGCGCAGCGCAATACGGGGTTGCGACTGCGCAGGAGTCCCCGTATTTCGCCTTCGGCTTCATACGGGCTACGGGCCCGAACGCTCGCTATTCCTGCTCCGGCATCTGCCCGTCAATGTAGTACCAGCGGTCGTCTTCGCGCACAAAGCGGCTGATCTCGTGCATACGCTGCGCGCGGCCATTCTCGCGGCAGCGCGCGACAAACTCCACCACGCCAGCGTCAGCTGATTGCTCGGCGTGGCGCACTTCCAGCCCCAGCCATTTCAGCGGCGAGAGTTCCAGTTCACCCGGCGCCGTAGCCGGGTGCCAGGTGGCCAGCAGGTAGTCGATCAAGCCCAGCACGTAGGCGCTGTAGCGCGAGCGCATCAGGGCTTCGGGGGTCGGTGCGTGGCGACCTTCGCTCAGGCCGGCGTGCCACAGGCCACAGCACTCAACATAAGTCTGGCCACTGCCGCACGGGCACGGCGTGTGCGCCGCGAGTTGGTTCTTGGGTCGGGGCGTGATCGGCAGGGCCGCCATCACATCGGAATGCGAAAGGCCTTGGCAACCAATTTGAAAGCCTGCGGGCTGTCCCATTCCTCGGCGCCGTAGTACTTGCCCAGCACCTTGCCATTGGCATCGATCAGCAGCGTCAGCGGCAGGCGTTCGGCACCGAGCATGTTTTCTAGCAGCAGGCGTTGGTCGATGAAGTGGCTGAACGTGGTGCCTGAGCGCTTCATAAAGGACTTGGCCGCTTCCGGATAGTCGTCAGTGGAGATGCCAATCACCGTGAACTGCTTGCCGATCTTGCTGCGCGCCAGACGTTCCAGCGAGCCCATCTCCTGCCGACACGGGCCGCACCAACTGGCCCAGACATTGATGATCAACGGCCGACCGCGAAACTCCGAGAGCTTGCGTGCCGGTCCCGACAGCCCCAGCATCGTGGCCTCGCGCAGCGTGCCACCAATTTCAACCTCACCCGGGGTTTTTGAGAAGACCGGCGGCGCGGCCAGCGCCAGACAAAGCAGCCAATAAGATAGGAACGATCGCATGGCCGGCAGTCTACCAGCCGACAGCCAGCCGCGCCTGTCGCCGCCTTTGTACGATTCATGTTGTGCGCCAGTCGCAGCACCCCCTAGAATGGCCAGCAGAGGAGGCGGCATGACACCAGAGCAAAAAGCCAGAGTCAACATCGACACCTTGCTTGTGCAGGCCGGTTGGCACGTCTGCGATATGGCCGATGCCAACATCCACGCCGCACGTGGTGTGGCGGTGCCATTGCCGCCACTTGCTGAGCAGCATCGAATTGTTGCAGAGGTTGGGGGCATGCTTGGAAGCCCGCATGCTTATCACATGGCTGCAAAACACGGGATTCCTGATGCACTGCGGGGCTTGACTGAAAGTCTGGCGCCCGTGCCGTACGAGATCAATGAAATCGACTGGAAGGCGGGGCTATCGCGTCGCGGCGATGCGTTGCTACTGCCGGGGATGGAACCCGCCTAAAATTCGCCCATGCATCCCGCCATCGCTCAACACCGCTCAGGCATATCTGCCATCTGCCAGCGTTATCGCATCAATCGACTTGATGTGTTTGGCTCTGCTGCGCGCGGCGATGACTTCAAGCCAGCCAGTAGCGATGCTGATTTTTTGGTTGAGTTTGCGCCCGATGTACGCACCGGATTGACTGAATACTTCGGCGCCAAGGCCGCGCTGGAACAGTTGCTGGGCCGTGGCGTTGACCTTGTCGAGGCAGGTGCAGTGCGTAACCCCTTCGTGTTGGCCAGCATCAGCCGCAACCTGGAACCACTTTATGCAGCGTGATCCGCGGGCGTTCTTGTGGGACGTGCGCGAGTCGGCAACTGCTATTCAGGATTTCACAGCAGGCATGGATGCGGTTGCCTATGCGGCCAACGAGATGGCGCAGTCCGCCGTAGAGCGTAAATTTGAGATCATTGGCGAGGCGCTCAGCCAGTTGGCCAAGTTGGATTCAGCCCTGGCCGCACGCATACCAGAGCTGCCGCAAATTGTCGCGTTCCGAAACCAGTTGATTCATGGTTACGCTACCGTGAAAGTCGGTACGGTTTGGAATGTGGCTCAGCGCTCTTTGCCTTCGCTGCTGGCTTGTGTCGTGTCGCTGTTGCAGGAATTGGGCGAGCCTTGAACTCCCAGAGCGGCACGTGCCTCAGCCAGAAGTTGATGCGAAAGATAGCGCGGCCCAGCGCCAACATCACCACGCTGGCTCCAATTCAATGCAAACCCTGCCCATCCGCTTGACCCCCGGCCAAGACTTGCGCCAAGCCATTGAGGCTGCCGTGCGCAGCCAAGGCTGCCACGCGGCTTTTGTGCTCTCGGGCGTCGGCAGCCTGTCCGCCGCAGGCCTTCGGTGGTCATGTGGCGCAGGGTTGCATCGTGCGCACCACGGCAGAGGTTTTGCTGGCGCTGCTGCCGGAATGGGCGTTTGCGCGTGAGCCCGATGTGACGTCGGGGTACGACGAACTGGTGCTGCGCCCGGTCCCGCCCCCAAAACCTGATGGCAGGTCTGGCGACCAGGTGCGAGCCAAACTGGCGGGGCTGGATCTGAAGGACGCCGATGTTGCTGACGCGGTGGCATGGGCACGTAAATCTCACCAGCGATCTACCTGAATACCTATTTTGGGTATTAAAATGCCCAAATAAGGTATTTACTAGCTTTCCACTGATGCCGCCAACCACCGTGAATCTTTCTGACGCATTGTTTTCAACGACGCAGCAGCGTGTGTTGGGCTTGTTGTTTGGTCAGCCGGATCGCAGTTTTTATGCGACCGAAATGATTGGCTTGGCCGGCGTTGGCTCCGGCGGTGTGCAGCGTGAGCTTGCACGCCTGGCGCAGAGCGGCTTGGTCACGGTGCGGCCGGTAGGTAACCAGAAGCACTACCAGGCCAACCCAGATGCCCCCGTTTATGCCGAGTTGTGCGGCATCGTGCGCAAGACCTTTGGCATGGCCGAGCCCTTGCGTCTGGCACTGACGCCCTTGGCCGGGCAGATCAAGTGTGCGTTTGTGTATGGCTCTGTGGCCAAACGGCAGGACACCGCCAGCAGCGATATTGATTTGATGGTGATCAGTGACAGACTTGGTTACGCCGACATCTTTGCGGCGCTAGAGGTGGTCGGTACGCAACTCGGGCGCACGGTCAATCCCACGATCTATTCACCTCGGGAGTTGAGCAAACGGATAGCGAAGAGCGAGGCTTTTGTAACGCGTGTGTTGGCGCAGCCCAAGCTATGGCTCATAGGGGGAGATGATGACCTCCGCGTTTGAAAGCCTCACCGGGCCGGGTAAACCACTGCGAGCTGAGCCGCCCGATGCAAAAGAATTTGCCGGTTTGCAGCGTTCCGGGCTGGCACGGCTCAAGGATGCCGCGCAGCCCACGCTTGCCGTTGAGAGCCGATTTGATCTTGCCTACAACGCAGCGCACGCGCTGTGCCTTGCGGCCTTGCGATGGCATGGCTACCGGTCAGGCAACCGCTTTATCGTTTTTCAATTGCTGCCACACACACTGGGTCTGGGGCCGGAAGTCTGGCGTGTGCTGTCCAAGGGTCACGACATCCGCAATCTGGGTGAGTACGAAGGCGACCTCAATGTTGATGAACGAATCGTCGCCGACCTCATCGCAGCGTGCCAAAAGGTTGCCAACGAACTGGGCGTGTTGGCGCCGATAACACCACCATGAACTCCACCGCCACCTACCCCCGCCGCGCCCGCTCGTATAGCGGCAGCACCTTGGGCAGATTCGCTTCAATCTCCTTGATGCGCGACTTGCCGGATGGATGCGTGGAGAGCCACTGCGGCGGCGCGTTCTTGTTGGCGGCGCCCATTTTTTGCCACAGGCTGACGCCGGCGCGCGGGTCGTAGCCGGCACGCGCGGCCAGTTCCATGCCGACCAGATCGGCTTCGGACTCGTCTTCGCGGCTGAATTCCAGGGTGAGCAGATTGGCGCCGCCGCGTGCCGCCGCATCGGTCAGGCGCGGGTCAATGCCCAGGACGCTGGCGACAACGGCGCCACCCAGGCGCGCAGCGCCTTGCGTGACC
>CAITXW010000200.1 GCA_903896425.1 uncultured beta proteobacterium
CGACGGTCACTGAAATTGAAGACCATTTCGGTTGCCTGCCCGGCTACCTTGGCCCGATCGGCTTGAAGAAGCCAGTCAACATCGTGGCTGATCGTGAGGTCGCGGTCATGAGCGACTGGATTTGCGGCGCCAACGAGCCCGACTTTCACATCACTGGCGTGAATTGGGCGCGGGACCTACCGGAGCCGCCGTTGGTGGCCGATTTGCGCAATGTGGTCGAAGGTGATCTGTCGCCCGATGGCAAGGGTGCGCTGTTGATTGAGCGCGGCATCGAGATTGGCCACGTTTTTTACCTTGGCACGAAGTACAGCAAGGCGATGAACGCCACCTTTCTGGACGTCAATGGCAAGCCGCAGTTCATGGAAATGGGCTGTTACGGCATCGGCATCACGCGGCTGCCGGCTGCGGCCATTGAACAGAATCATGATGCGCGTGGCATCATCTGGCCCGACGCGCTGGCGCCGTTCACGGTGGTCTTGTGCCCGATCACGCCGGATCGCTTTCCCGAGGTCAAAGCTGCTGCTGAAAAGCTCTACGCTGATTTGCTGGCCGCTGGTGTGGACGTGATTCTGGATGACCGCGGTGAGCGCCCAGGTGCCATGTTTGCCGACTGGGAACTCATTGGCGTGCCGCACCGCGTCAACATCGGTGACCGCGGCTTGAAGGAAGGGCAGGTCGAATACCAGTCGCGCCGCGATGCCAGTCCTACGCTGGTCGCTGTTAGCGAAATTCTGGCTTTGCTGCTGTCACGTCTGAAGGTTTGATGCAACCGGCAATGGCGGACGCATGTTCAAGAAGGCAGGGCTTGTTGGTCCTGCTTGCAGGTTTCGGGTCGTTGTCGATTCATGGACCGGTCGTTGCCGGGAGCCAGATTGAAGAGCCACTGGCGGACTCGGTGCGCACGGCACTCAGCGCCGCTGTTTTGGACACGGCGCCACCGCAACTCGAGTTTGCCGACACCGAGTCACGGCTGAGCTACCTGCGTTGGCTGGGTCGGGTCAGCGGGCGACTAAAAAAGCAAAAACCGGATTGGAGCGTGCGCAGGGAATTCCTGCAAACGCTTTGGTACGAGAGCCGGCGTGCTGGTCTGGAACCGGCGCTGGTTCTGGGCCTGGTCCAGGTCGAAAGCAATTTCCGCAAGTTTGCCGTCTCCAGCGCCGGTGCACGCGGCTACATGCAGGTGATGCCGTTCTGGACACGTCAGTTGGCCGATGGCGATGCTGGCAAGCTCTTTCACATGCAGACCAATCTGCGTTTTGGCTGTGTCATCCTGCGCCACTACCTGGACCGTGAAAAAGGGGATCTGTTTCTTGCGGTGGGCCGTTACAACGGCTCGCGTGGCAAGGCAGCGTATCCGGACGCCGTGCTGGCAGCAAAGAAGCGTTGGGAGCTTTGAGCGCGTGCCGGAGCGTGTCCGGCACGTGGTTTGACGTCTTACGTCGCCGCCTCAGGCAGGATTTGTGGCCAGCGCTTTTTGCAGCTCACCACTTTCGTACATTTCCATCATGATGTCCGAGCCACCAATGAACTCACCCTTGACATAGAGCTGCGGGATCGTCGGCCAGTTGCTGTATTCCTTGATGCCAGCACGAATTTCGGCGTCTTCCAATACGTTGACTGTTTTCACCGTGGCGGCTTTGACGCCGCAGGCCTCCAGTATCTGGATCGCGCGACCGGAAAAGCCGCATTGCGGGAAACTGGCGCTGCCCTTCATGAAAAGCACTACCTCGTTGTCTTTGACCAGTGTGTCGATTCGTTTTTGTGTGTCGCTCATCTCAAACTTCCTAAAGGATCAAAGCGCGATTATTCCACCTTCGGCGTGGGCGCGTTGCACGTTTGATGGCGCGTGCGCGCCGCAGGCTTCACCTACACTGGGCGCCTATGGGAAAAACCTTGCTGCTGTTGGGGATTGAGTCCTCGTGTGACGAGACCGGCGTGGCGCTGGTCTCGCTGCGCGGCGATGCCTTGCCGGAGTTGATCTCCCATGCCTTGTACAGCCAGATCGACATGCACCAGGCCTATGGCGGTGTCGTTCCGGAACTGGCCAGCCGCGACCATATTCGGCGCGTGTTGCCCCTGACGCAGCAGGTGCTGCGAGAAGCAGGACGAACGCTAGCCGAGATTGATGTGGTGGCGTTTACGCGCGGCCCTGGTCTGGCCGGCGCCCTGCTGGTGGGGGCTGGTGTCGCCTGCGCGTTGGGCGCGGCGCTCAAGAAGCCGGTGCTGGGCGTGCACCATCTGGAAGGTCATTTGCTGTCGCCTTTCCTGAGCGCCGATCCACCGGAGTTCCCCTTTGTGGCGCTGCTGGTGTCGGGCGGCCATACGCAACTGATGCAGGTGCAGGGTGTCGGGCGCTACACCGTGTTGGGCGAGACGATTGATGACGCCGCCGGCGAAGCCTTTGACAAGTCGGCGAAATTGCTGGGCTTGCCTTATCCCGGGGGTCCGGCGCTGGCGCGTCTGGCAGAGCAGGGCAATGGGCAAGCCTACACATTGCCGCGGCCTTTGCTTAAGAGCGGCAATCTGGACTTTTCGTTTGCCGGTTTGAAAACGGCGGTGATGGTGCAGGCCCGAAAGATCGCCGCCGCGCAGGGCTGCGCGGTCGAGAATCTGCCCGCGAATGTGTTGGCTGATCTGGCCGCGTCAACGCAGGCCGCCATTGTCGAAGTGCTGGTCAAGAAGTCGTTGGCAGCCTTGACGCAAACTGGCATGAAGCGTTTGGTGGTGGCCGGCGGAGTCGGTGCCAATCGCCGCTTGCGCCAACAACTGGACGCTGAGTGTGCAAGACGCCAGGTGCGCGTGCATTACCCCGAACTGCATTTGTGTACCGACAACGGCGCCATGATTGCCATGGCCGCCGCCATGCGACTGCAAAGCGGACAGCAGTCAGCCAGTGCGGTCTACGCTTTCGATGTCAAACCGCGCTGGCCGCTGGCGCTAATCTAAGTTGCCTGTTCACGCCGCCGAAGCGGTGTTTGTACACGTGCGCGGTGCCGATCAGTTGATGGGCAGAGTCGTTACGCGGCTTACAGGAATCTGCTTGGCAAGTTTGAGTGTGAGTACACCGTTTTCCAGGCTGGCCTGGCTGCTGCCAGCATCGATGTCCTGCGGCAATTCGTAGGCAGACTTGTACTGACGGCTTGCCCCTTCCTTGCTCTCGATACGCACGATCGCGCCTTCGATGCCGATCGACAGTTGATCTTTGGCGATGCCGGGGATGTCAAAGCGCAGTGTGTAGGACTTTTCGTCCTGCTCGGTGGCGCAGGCGCTCTGGCGGCTGGCCAGTTGCGTATCGGACAGGAAACGCTCAAGTGAACGCCCTGCGGCTGAATAGACGGGATGACGCAGGCTGGCGGGGCTGGTGGCAAAAAACATGGTGGACTCCTTGTACACTGCGCGGCGTCCGACGCGAACCCCGCTTGTCTCCAATCTGCGCGCGACGTCCCCCTTTTCAAGAGAAATCTTCCATGTTTATTCTTCTGTGCCGGGTCTTGAAATTGGCGCTGCTGGCGCTATGCGCGAGCGCCTTGGGCCTGGCACGAGCGGATCCGGCGCCGATCCGGATCGCCATGATCGAGAGTCTGAGCGGTCCGTTTGCCAACACTGGCGAGGCCGTGCTGCGCAACCTGAGCTGGGCGGTGGAACGTGTCAATGCGGCTGGTGGCGTGAAACTCGCGGCAAGCAGCAACCGTCTGCTGCTGCTTGAGCGCTACGACAGCAAGGGGCAGAACGAGGAGGCGCTCTCGACGCTCAAGGCCGCCATCGACGATGGTGCACGTTTCATCGTGCAGGGCAATTCTTCGTCAACCGCAGCCGCTTTGATCGATGCCATCAACAAACACAACGAGCGCGAACCCGATAAGCGCGTGTTGTTCCTGAATTACTCTGCGGTCGATCCGATCCTGACCAACGAGAAATGCAGCTTCTGGCACTTCCGCTTTGACGCCCATGCCGATATGCGCATGCGCGCGTTGATGTCGGTTTTGAAAGACGACAGGGCGCTGAAAAGTGTTTACCTGATCGGTCAGGATTACAGCTTTGGCCACGCCGTGGCGCGGGAAGCCCGACGCCAGCTCGCCCTGATGCGCCCGGATGTGCAGGTAGTAGGCGAGGAGTTGCATCCAATGGGGCGGGTGAAGGATTTCCTGCCCTATGCGGCCAAGATCAAGGCCAGTGGCGCCCAGGCGGTCATCACTGGCAATTTTGGCAACGACCTGACCCTGCTGGTCAAGGCGGCTAAAGAAGTTGGTTTTGAAGGCAGGTTTTATACGTTCTATGGCAACGCGCTGGGCGCGCCGGCTGCGATGGGTGATTCCGGCATTGGCAAGGTGCTGGCAGTGGCCGACTGGCTGCCCAATGTGCCGGGCGCAGCAAGCGAGACCTTCTACCGCTCGTTTCGCCAGCGGTTCCCCAAACCGGCCGATGACTACGTCCACCTGCGAATGCAGTTGATGGTGGCGGCACTGGTGCAGGCGATCGAGCAGGCCGGCACAACCGAGGCCTTCACGGTTGCCCGCGCGCTGGAGCAGTCAAGGGTCACGCTGGCAGCGCAGACCGGCGCTATGCGGGCGGCGGATCATCAGTTCCAGCAGCCACTCGTTGTCGGCGTCATGGAGCGCCAAGGCGAGCCTGGCGTCAAATTTGACGTCGAGGGGTCGGGCTACGGTTTTCGCGTCGTCAAGACCCTCGCGGCTGCGCAAGCCGAGTTGCCCAGCAGTTGCAAAATGCAACGCCCCGTGCAGTAATGGAAATTCCAACCGAGTGCAATATGCGACAAGTCATCCA
>CAITXW010000201.1 GCA_903896425.1 uncultured beta proteobacterium
AGGGACCATTTAAGTCCGAATGTACGGTTGCAATCTCTCCGACTCGCCAACATTTGCAATGTGGCTTGCAAAACAAGGGGCGTCCATGTACGCAATGACAGTTCGGCCATGACTGGATAATGCTGGCTGTCACACAAATAACGAGGACCACCATGTCTGACTATTCAGATCCCGGTTTTGACACACTGTCGCTGCACGCTGGCAGCGCACCCGACCCGGCCACTGGCGCGCGCGCCGTGCCGATTCATCTCACCACCTCCTTTGTCTTCGAATCGAGCGAGCACGCCGCCGCGCTGTTCAACCTGGAGCGCGCCGGTCACGTTTACTCGCGCATCAGCAACCCGACCAACGCCGTGCTGGAGCAACGCATCTCGGCGCTCGAAGGCGGCATCGGCGCCATCACCACCGCCAGCGGCCAAGCCGCGCTGCACCTGAGCATTGCCACGCTGATGGGCGCGGGCTCGCACATCGTGGCCTCGACCGCGCTCTATGGTGGCTCGCAGAACCTGCTGCATTACACGATGCGGCGCTTTGGGATCGAGACCACGTTTGTGAAACCCGGCGACATTGACGGCTGGCGCGCTGCCGTGCGGCCCAACACCAAGCTCTTCTTCGGCGAGACCGTCGGCAACCCGGGGCTCGACGTGCTCGACATCGCCACTGTCTCTTCAATAGCGCACGAAGCCGGTGTGCCGCTGCTGGTGGACTCGACCCTGACCTCGCCCTGGCTGATCAAACCCTTCGAGCACGGCGCCGATCTGGTGTATCACTCGGCTACCAAGTTCCTTAGTGGCCACGGCACGGTGATCGGCGGCATCGTCGTCGACAGCGGTGCCTTCGATTGGGACAAGTCAGGCAAATTCCCCGAGCTGACCAGTCCTTATGAAGGCTTTCACAACATGGTGTTCAGCGAGGAGTCAACCGTCGGCGCCTTTCTGTTGCGTGCGCGGCGCGAAGGCCTGCGCGACTTCGGCGCCTGCATGAGCCCGCATTCGGCCTGGCTGATTCTGCAAGGCGTGGAGACCCTCTCGCTGCGCATGGAGCGCCACATGAGCAACACGCGCAAGGTGGTCGAGTTCCTGGCCGCCAATGCCTTTGTCTCACGCGTCGGGCATCCGATGCTCGAAAGCCACCCAAGCCATGCACTGGCGGCCAAACTGCTGCCGCGCGGCGCGGGTTCGGTCTTCAGCTTCGATCTGAAAGGCAGCCGTGAACAAGGCAAGAAATTTGTCGAGAGTCTGAAAGTCTTCAGCCACCTCGCCAACGTCGGCGACTGCCGCAGCCTGGTGATCCACCCGGCCAGCACAACGCACTTCCGCATGAGCGACGAAGCGCTCTCAGCGGGTGGCATCACGCAAGGCACGATCCGGCTGTCGATCGGCCTGGAAGACCCGGACGATCTGATCGATGACCTGAAGCGCGCCTTGAAAATCGCAGAAAAGGCAGGTGCATGATGAGAATCGACGTCAAGGGACACAGCACCTACTGCTACACCGGCGGCAAACCATTCGACGCAGCCAAGCCAACCGTCATCTTCATCCACGGCGTGCTCAACGACCACAGTGTCTGGATTTTGCAAACGCGCTTTCTCGCGCACCACGGCTGGAACGTGCTCGCCATCGACCTGCCGGGCCACTGCCGCAGCGCCGGCACACCACCGGCCAGCGTCGAGGACGCGGCTGACTTCATCCTCGCGCTGATGGACGCGGCCGGATTGAAACAGGCAGCACTGGTCGGCCACAGCTTTGGCTCGCTGATTGCATTGGAGACCGCGGCGCGCGCACCGCAGCGCGTGAGTCACCTGATCCTGGTCGGCTGCGCCTATCCGATGAAGGTCTCGCCCGTGCTGCTGGAAAACTCCGTTGTAAAACCGATGATGGCGATCGATTTGGTCAACACCTTTTCGCACTCGACGCTGGCACCGACACCTTCGACTCTGGGAGAT
>CAITXW010000202.1 GCA_903896425.1 uncultured beta proteobacterium
AAGACAAAGGTCGGGCGGTGCAGTTTGTCCTTGATGCGCGAGGCCACGATGCCGACCACGCCTTCGTGAAAACCGGCATCAAAAACACAGATCGCCGGTGGTGGTGCCAACTCGGCCGCGAACAGCGACTCGGCAATCAGCAGCGCTTGCTCGCGCATCGTGCCCTCGATCTCGCGCCGGTCGCGGTTGATGCCGTCCAGCATTTTTGCCAACTCATCGGCACGGGTGGCGTCGTCGGTCAGCAGGCATTCGATGCCCAGCGTCATGTCCGACAGACGTCCGGCAGCGTTGATGCGCGGGCCCAGGGCAAAGCCGAAGTCGAAGGTGGTGGCCGTTGCCGCTTGCCGACCGGCCGCTGTAAACAACGCGGCCAGTCCGGCCGGCATGGCCAGCGCGCGCACGCGCTTCAGGCCCTGCGCCACCAGGCGGCGGTTGTTGGCGTCGAGCTTGACGACGTCGGCCACCGTGCCGAGTGCTACCAGCGGCAGCAACGTGTCGAGCTTGGGCTGCGCAGAGGCCTCAAAGCGACCCCGCCCGCGCAACTCCGCGCGCAGCGCCAGCAACACGTAGAACATGACGCCCACGCCGGCGATGGATTTGCTCTCAAACGGGCACAGCGGCTGGTTCGGGTTCACGATGACGTCGGCCTGCGGCAGCAGCGTCTGGCCATCGACGCTGGCCGGCAGATGGTGGTCGGTCACCAGCACCTGCAGGCCGAGCGCGCGCGCTTTGGCCACGCCCTCGAAACTGGCAATGCCGTTGTCGACCGTGATCAACACCTCGGCGCCGCTGTCCTTGACGCGCTGTGCAATCGGCGCCGTCAAACCGTAGCCATCGACCACGCGGTCCGGCACGATGTAGCTGACGTGTTTTGCACCGAGCAAACGCAGGCCGCGCATGCCGACGGCGCAGGCGGTGGCACCGTCGCAGTCGTAGTCGGCGACGATGCAGAGCTTTTTGTCGGCCGCGATGGCGTCGGCCAGCAGGCAGGCTGCGGCTGTGGCACCGAGCAGCGTGTCGGGTGGCAGCAGGCGCGCCAGACCCTCGTCGAGCTCGAGCGGGCTTTGCACGCCGCGCGCCGCGAACAACTGCGCCAGCAGCGGGTGCACGCCGCCCTGTTCCAGCGCCCAGGCGCTGCGCGGTGGCACATCACGCTCAATCAGCTTCATAGCGTTTCCAGCACTGTGGCGGCGCGCCGGGATTCAAACAGGCCCAGCAAGCGTTTGAACGCCGATTGCGGCGTACCGCGAAAACCCTGCGCGTTGCGCTCGCCGCAGAGTGTGATTTGTACCGGCTCGCCGCGCGCCAGCGCTGAGCGCAGGGCTGCGCATTCAGTGCTGTCCAACGCAGTCCAGGCCTGCGCCCAGCCGGCCCAGTCTTCGTTCAGCGCGGCGTCGCGCAGCGTCGTAATCACGAGCTGAGTCTCCGCTTGGGTCGCAGGCGCTTCGTGCAGCACACCGGTAGCGCTGAGCCAGAAGGAGTTGACTGGCACCAAACCCTGCGCTGCGCGTTCGTCGTTGAGCGGATGGTGGTACAGCAGCATTTGCATTTCCGCTTGCAAGCGCTGCACGGTGCTGGCCTTCGGTCCGCTTGGCAACCAGGTTTGCACGTCACGACCGACCACGCGCTCCAGCGCGGCCGTGGCCAGTCCATCGAACAAATCGCTGCGCGCCAGCCAGCAGTGCGGCTGCCAGTAGTGCAGATCGATGCCGTCTTCCGTGAAATAGGGCAGCATCGCAGCCAGCAGCGTGCGCGAATCGCTTTCCGAAAACGCTGGCAGCCTCATGCCACCCATGGCCGCGTGCTTGGAGCCGACGTGCCAGTGGCAGGGCGTGATGAAGGCCCAGGCGCCGCCGGGCAAGCCCGTCTGCAGCGCCTGCAGCGCGGCCCAGGGGATCAGGCCATCGGCGAGTGGCAGACCCAGTGCGCGTGCCAGTGCGCGCTCGTGCGGTGGCGACAGGCTGGCGTTGTCGAGCGCGTCCAGCGGTTCGGGCGTCAGGCGTGCGAGCAGCTTTTCGAGCTGCGGCAGCTTGAGCGTCGGCAAGGCCGCAGCGCAGCCTTCGGAGCTGGAAAAAGCATAGGGGATCAGCAGGTGCATGGCGTGATTGTGCGGGATGCCACAATTGCAGCACTTTCATACCGGTCGGGCCATGCAAATTCCGTACGAACTCATTCTGGGCTGGCGCTATACGCGGGCCGGGCGCGCGACCCGGCGCAACGGCTTTATCTCGTTCATCTCGG
>CAITXW010000203.1 GCA_903896425.1 uncultured beta proteobacterium
GCGCCTACCACCGCGACATGGTGCGCCAGATGGGCGCGAGCGGCCTGCACTTCACAACGCCAATGATGCAGTTGCAAGACCCGAAACAGACCAAGGTGCTGCTGGTGACGCTGGCTGAAAAAACACCGGTGCTCGAAGCCGCGAACCTGCAGGCTGATTTGCGCCGCGCCGGCATCGAGCCCTGGGCCTGGGTTATCAACAACAGCGTGGCGGCGAGCTCGCTCAGCGCGCCCCTGATCTCGCCTTTGCTGCGCCAGCGTGCCCACAACGAGCTGGCGGAAATCGACACGGTTGCCACGCACCACGCCAAGCGGTATGCGCTGGTGCCACTGTTACATGACGAGCCGATCGGCGTGGCGCGCCTGCTGCAACTGGCCGCGCCGGCACCCACACCAACATTCAATTCAAAAGGACTTTGACATGACCGAAAAAACCCTCAACGTGCTGTTTTTGTGCACCCACAATTCAGCGCGCAGCATCCTGGCCGAGGCCATCCTGAATCACATCGGCAAAGGCCGCTTCAAGGCCTGGTCGGCCGGCAGCAGCCCACGCGAGAACCAGCAACCCAACCCGCTGGGTTTGCAGGTTCTAAAGAGCGCCGGCATTGCCATTGATGGCCTGCGCAGCAAGTCCTGGGACGAATTCGCTGGCGCGGACGCACCGCAGATGGATCTGGTGATCACCGTCTGCGACAACGCCGCCGGCGAGGTCTGCCCTTACTGGCCCGGTCAGCCAGCGACGGCGCATTGGGGCTACCCCGACCCTTCAGATGTTGAAGGCACAGAGGCACAGAGGCTCGAAGCTTTTCGCCAAACCCTGCACGTGATGAAACGTCGCCTGGATATTTTGCTCAGCTTGCCCCGCGAGAAGCTGGCAAAAACCCTGTTGCAAAGCACGGCGCGCGATCTGGCCAAGGCTTGAAACCATGAACGTCTTCGAGCGTTACCTCACGGTCTGGGTCTTTCTGTGCATCGTTGTCGGCATTGCGCTCGGGCAGCTGTTTCCTGGTGTGTTCCAGGCGATTGGCGCACTGGAAGTGGCGCAGGTCAATTTGCCGGTGGGTCTGCTGATCTGGGTCATGATCATTCCGATGCTGGTCAAGGTTGATTTCGGCGCGCTGCAGGAAGTGCGCAAACACGTCAAAGGCATTGGCGTCACGCTGTTTGTCAACTGGCTGGTCAAACCCTTCAGCATGGCGTTGCTGGGCTGGCTCTTTATCCGACACTGGTTTGCACCGATGCTGCCGCCGGACCAGATCGACAGCTACATCGCCGGCCTGATTCTGCTGGCAGCCGCACCCTGCACGGCCATGGTTTTTGTCTGGAGCCGGCTCACCGGCGGCGACCCGCTGTTCACGCTGTCGCAGGTGGCGCTGAACGACAGCATCATGGTGTTGGCGTTTGCGCCGCTGGTGGCTTTTCTGTTGGGCATCTCGGCCATCACCGTGCCCTGGGCCACGCTCTTGATTTCGGTGCTGCTCTACATCGTGATTCCCGTCATCCTGGCGCAGCTCTGGCGCAAAGCGCTGCTGGCCAAAGGGCAGGCCGCCTTCGACGCCGCGATGGAGAAGATGGGCCCCTGGTCGATTGGCGCGCTGCTGCTCACGCTGGTGTTGTTGTTTGCCTTCCAGGGCGAGGCGATTCTGAAGCAGCCGCTGGTGATCGCGCTGCTGGCAGTGCCGATCCTGATTCAAGTGCTGTTCAATTCGGCGCTGGCTTACTGGCTGAACCGTGCGCTCGGTGAGAAGCACAACATCGCCTGCCCGTCGGCGCTGATTGGCGCTTCCAATTTCTTCGAACTCGCGGTGGCCGCTGCCATCAGCCTGTTCGGTTTCAACTCGGGCGCGGCGCTGGCCACGGTGGTGGGGGTGCTGATCGAGGTGCCGGTGATGCTGCTGGTGGTCTACGTCGTCAATCATTCGAAAAACTGGTATGAGCGTGCATGACTGAAAACACCGAAGGCCCGTTCGGGCCGCGCCGCTACCGGGCCTGGAACGAACATGTAAAAACGCGCTACGGCGGGCGGGTGCAAAAGGTGTCGATCGAGGCTGGCTTTACCTGCCCGAACCGCGACGGTCTGGTGGGCCGCGGCGGCTGCACCTTTTGCAACAACGACGGCTTCACGCCGGGTTACCTGAACCGTCAGCAGAGCATCACTGCGCAGATCGACGCCGGGCTTGATTTTCTGGAGCGGCGCTACCCTGGCACGGATCGTTACATTGCCTACTTCCAGAGCTACAGCAACACCTATGGCGAATTCGAGCGCCTGCGCGCCTTGTATGAGGAAGCGCTGACGCACCCGAAGATCAGCGGCCTGGCGATTGGCACGCGGCCTGATTGCCTGGCACCCGAGGTGCTGGCCTATCTGGCGCAACTCGCGCGCGAGCACATCATCGAGTTGGAGATCGGTGTCGAGTCCTGCAACGACGCGGTGCTCGCCAGCGTCAACCGCGGGCATGACTTTGCCACCAGCGTGGACGGCATCACACGCGCTGCCGCGCTCGGGCTTGATGTCACGGCGCATCTGTTGCTCGGGCTGCCGGGCGAATCGATGGAGAGCATGCTCGACGGCGCGCGCCAGATGTCGGCGCTGCCGATTCACGCACTCAAGCTGCATCAACTGCAACTGGTGCGCGGCACAGCGCTGGCACGCGCCTGGCAGCGTGACCCGTCCAGCGTGCCGCTGCTCGATGAATTGGCCTGCATAGCGATGCTGGTTGATTTCATCGAGCGCTTGTCACCGGCCATCCTGCTGCAGCGCATCGGCAGCGAAGTGCCGCCCTCCATGAAACTGGCGCCGGCCTGGAACCTGCGCCTGTCTGAACTCTCGCCGCGCATCTCCGCCGAACTGGCGCATCGCGGCACGTGGCAGGGTTGCCGCTACGTGGCCACCGGCAGCGCGTAGCCCGTATGGAGCCGAAGGCGAAATACGGGGACGCCTCTGATGCATCCACCACCCCGTATTGCGCTGCGCTTCATACGGGCTACGTGTCGTCATAACGTTGGGCGATACCGGTATCAGGAAGCTGTTACGACCGGTAATACCAGCACCGGCGCAAAGCCACCACCCTCGGTTCTGAAGTTGGTGGTCTGACCGGCGTACATGCGGGCGGCCAGCAGTTGCACCTGGCCGGCGTAGGCGTAGGCACGGATGTCGAACTTGAGGTCGGTTTGCACACCATCGATTTCGATCAGGCGCTGGCCCGGCGCAACCAGGGCCTGCGCCACAAAGTCGCCTTCCAGAATCTCGGCCCAGACGCGTCGCGTCAGCTTGTCACCGCGATAAGCTGCCTTGGCGCCAAAGCCCGCGACCGGCTTGAAGAAGAGCTGGCGGCGACGCGCCCATAAGTCATCGGCGTGTTCGGGCGTTACCAACTCGGTTTGCGGCACGCCGGCTTGCAGCAGACTGCGGTCTGCGTCGCTTGCGCCCCACGCCGTCAACAACCCGTCCTGCCCCAGTGCAATCAGGTTGCGCTTGTCGGCATAAAGGGCGTGGGCGTGCGGGTCGGGGGTCAGCACCACAGCACCGGCTTCGTAGGCTTGGCGCAGCGCCAGGTGGCGCGGCTCATCAAGGTAGAAATCAGTCAAACGGTTGTAGACCATGTCAACCGCCGAGCCCTTGTGCCACAACTTGCCCTCATGCCAGCGCAGCGCTGAGGGATCGGCAATCGCGGCGGCCAGACCCGCGCGTGCAAACAACTGACGGAACAGTTCAAACTCCGGCGCCAGGTATTGCGCGGCTGGGTCGTCGTCGACGATCAGCACCGATTGCAGTCGCGCCGTGCCGCGCTGCGCTCGCCACTCGGTCTGGAACATGTCGAACAGGGTTTGTTCCATCGTGTCGGCCTTGCGCTCAGGCGGGAAAGCCCAGTCCATGGCTTCGCAGCAGGACTGCTGAGCCCGTGCCAGCGCCACGTTGAGCAGGGCGCCGCCGGCATTGGTGTTCACTTCAATCAGTTGGGGCCCGGCAGCGCTGAGGTGAAAGTCAAAACCCATGCAGGCGCCGATCGGGCCGAAGGCGTTTTGCGCAATCGCCGGTGCGCGTGCCAGCGCTTGCGCACGGTAGCCGGGCAGAGCGACAACACGCTCGATGGCCGCCACCATCTGCGTGATTTGCTGTTCCATCTGGCGCGACACAAACACCACCGTTGACGAGAACAGGTGCGGCCGGGTTTGCGTGATGCCTTGCAGCAGCCCCTTGAGGCTGGGATCGCTTTCAAGCTGCTGGTGCAAGCGCTCCAGATTCAGGCTGCGGCAAAAGCTGCCTTGATTGAGAACTTCGGCGGAACAACTGGCCAGCAAGGCCGCCGGGCTTTGATCAATGGTCATGCGGATGATGTGGGGGCTGATCGGGTACTGCGCAAGCCTGGGTGAAGGCTTCTTTCATCACCTGCAAAGTGACGTGCGTGATCTCGAAGCGATCATGCAACTGCGCGTTGGCGAGTTTCAGAAAGGCGTCATCGGCCTGCCCCTGCGGCAGTACCAGATGCGCTGTCAGCGTGATGTGTGAAGTGCCCGTGGCCCAGATGTGCAGGTCGTGCACACGTGTCACACCCGGCAGCGCCAAGAGGCAGTCCTGCACCGCCTGTGGGTCCAC
>CAITXW010000204.1 GCA_903896425.1 uncultured beta proteobacterium
AGATGCAACAAACGCAACAAACGCAACGGACGCAACGAATGCAACGAATGCAACGAATGCAACGGACGCAACGGACGCAACGAATGCTACGAATACGTAGCCCGTATGGAGCGCAGCGCAATACGGGGTTGACAGCGAAAAGGCGCCCCGTATTTCGCCTTCAGCTCCAGACGGGCTACAGACAAAAATGGACATGCAAATGCCGGACAGATCAGAACAAGAGGAACACATGAATACATCCGTTGATTTGGTTCGCCCCGAGGTGTCGCTGGACGACAAATACCGGGTCAAGGAAGGCTGGGTTTTTCTGGCCGGGGCGCAGGCATTGGTGCGCCTGCCGATCCAGCAACGTCTGCGCGACGAAGCCGCGGGCAAGAACACCGGCGGCTATGTCACGGGTTACCGCGGCTCACCGTTGGGCCGCTACGACATGGACATGTGGCAGGCCGAAAAAGTCCTGACCGAACATCGCATCTTCTTTCGCCACGCCGTTAATGAAGACCTGGCCGCCACTGCCATCTGGGGCGCGCAGCACGTGGGCAGCTTCCCCGGCGCCCGCGTCGACGGCGTGTTTGGCATCTGGTACGGCAAGGGCCCCGGTGTGGACCGCAGCGGCGACGTGCTGCGCCACGCCAACAGCGCGGGCACCAGCGCGCTGGGCGGTGTGCTGGCGCTGGCGGGCGACGACCACGGCGCCAAGTCGTCCACCATCACCAACTTTTCGGACCAGATCTTCATCGCTGCCGGCATGCCGGTGCTCTACCCTTCCAACACGCAGGAGCTGCTCGACTTCGGCCTGCACGGCATCGCCATGTCGCGCTTCTCGGGTTGCTGGGTCGGCATGAAGGTCGTTACCGACGTGGTCGAAGGCGGCGGCACGATTTACGTGGCACCCGATTCACCGCAGATCGTGCTGCCCGAAGTGCCGTCCCTGCCCGCTGCCAACCCAATGGGCGCACCGAGCCTGAGCATCCGCCCGTTCGACATGCCGCTGCTGGCCGAAGAGCGGCTCTACAACCACAAGCTGTACGCGGTTGCCGCCTATGCCCGCGCCAATCGACTCAACCGCATCTCGCACGACACCGCGACACCGCGCCTGGCCATCGTCTCGGCTGGCAAGGCCTACCAGGACGTTTGTCAGGCGGCGCTGGAACTGGGCTGGACCGACGCCAAACTGCAGGAGCTGGGCATCCGCATCGCCAAGGTCGGCATGGTCTGGCCGCTGGACCCCGAGTTTGTGCGCACGCTGGCGCAGGACGTCGATGCCATCCTGGTGGTCGAAGAAAAACGCCCGCTGCTCGAAGACCAGATCAAGTCCATCCTGTACGACCTCAAGCTTGCCAAACACCCCAAGGTGATCGGCAAGGCGCTCGGCGCGCCGACCTACGCGCTGGAGCGCGGCACGCGCGTGTTCCCTAACAACGCCGAGATCTCGCCCGCCATCGTGGCCAAGGTCATGCTCGACGTGGTGCTGATGCTCAACCCCGCTTGCGGCCTGCAAGCGATCACCCTGCCCGCGCCAAAGGCACCGACGGCGCCGCAGCGCAGCCCCAGCTTCTGCTCGGGCTGCCCGCACAACCGCTCTACCAAGGTGATTGCGGGCTCGCGCGCGCTGGCCGGCATTGGCTGCCACACCATCGCCATGTTCCAGAACCCGAAAAGCACCGGCACCGTCTCACACATGGGCGGCGAAGGCGCGATGTGGCTGGGCCAGCAACCGTTCACCGACGAGGCCCACGTTTTTGCCAACATGGGCGACGGCACCTACTTCCACTCCGGTTTTCTCGCCATCCGCCAAGCCGTTGCGGCCAAGGTGCCGATGACCTACAAACTGCTGGTCAACGGCTTTGTCTCCATGACCGGCGGCCAGCCGGTCGACGGCGAACTGACGGTGCCGCAAACCATTCGCGAACTGCTGGCCGAAGGCGTACGTGAGGTTGCACTGGTCAGCGACGAGCCCGAAAAATACGCCAACGCCGGTCTGCCGCCGGAAGTCAAAGTGCACCACCGTGACGACCTGGAAGCGGTGCAAACCTACCTGCGCAGCGTCAAGGCGGTCACGGTGCTGCTGTATGAGCAGCCTTGCGCCACCGAACGCC
>CAITXW010000205.1 GCA_903896425.1 uncultured beta proteobacterium
GGGAGCCTCCCGCCAACCAAAGTCTGTGAACCGGACGGCGCAAGCTGCGTTTCGCAGGCGGCAAGATTCTGCGTAAAGCCGGCAAGAATAATGCTGGAAACATTGAAGCTTGTACAGCTGTCACCGGCATTGCTTACGTAATAACCACCGGCATCCCAATACTGTGCCTCGAGGGGAATCGGCAAATCGAGCAACTCCGAACCGTAGGCATTGCCGAGGCGCAGACGACCGTAGCGGAAAGTGCTCCCTGCATCGAATGCCAGCGGCGTCGCTGCCAAGATGCCGCTGATGCAGGTCGGATTGCCGGCAATTGAAGGCGCACTCGCGCAGGTGGCAGGAAGCGCGCCCGCCTCACTGTAGTCGTCCAGTTGCAGCGCCAGGGTGACAGCCGCCGTGTACGGCGCGCCTGGCGTGATCGGGTCGCGGAAAAGGACAAGCTTGTCGGTCGAACCGAATCCCAGAGTACCAGCCCCATTATTGCTCGACGCGATCGTCGCATTGCCAATCTGGGCGGCAAGGTTGCTCCCGTCCCAACCTGGCGTCGCCGTGCCAAGAGCATAGCTTGTGGTAAACCGGGTCGTCCCGCTTTGTCTGATCAGTGCGCAGGTCTGGGTTGGTGCGGTACAGGTCGCGCTGCTGTAGGCCATTGACGAAGCCAGTTTCCAGAGGCCGCCGGCGGCAGCGCCGAGATAGTTGTGCGTGGCCGCCGGCGCCGCCGTGCCGTTCATCGCCGTGACCCCGACAGCAGGCGTTGTGGCATAACCGAAGGGCTGTCCCAGGTAAGTGAAGCTGCGCACCCCGCACGCCGAACCGAAGGTCTGCAAGGCTGGCGTGTTGAGTACCAGCTGGTAGCTGGCCGGCACGAAGCGGCCGGTATTGATCACCGCGTTCGAGCGGAAATAGCGTTGGGACTTGGTCGAGTCCGCCATGTCCACCTTGGCGAACGTCCGGTCTTCGACTTCCCAGCTGAATGCGCCGGCGTCGCTGTAGGTGGCCGTGGTACTCGACAGCGTTCCGCTCGCATATCCCCAACTGGCGACGTTGAAGCTACCCGGTACGCAGGTGTAGCCGTTGGCGTCACAATAGGCCGGGTCGGGCAGGATCAGATTGCCCGGCACGAGAACAGGCTGACCCTGATAGTTGCTGGCCGTGACCCCGGCCGCGTTCATCGCCACCAGTCCGCCGAGGGAGAAGGGAGTGCCGGCAGCATGCACATTGCCGCCGCTGGCGGCGGTGTTGGTCAGCGCCCGGGTCGTGCCGGCGCTCAGCCAATTGGCGTCCTTGGCGGTAGCGCCGCTGATGTTGAGATAGGACGGCCGGATGGCGAAGGCATCGTTCGAACAGCCATAGTTTGCCGTCGTCGATGCGTTGATCACTTTGACGCGCACTTCAGGCCAGGCATTGACCGGGGCGATCGCCGGCAGCGAGAGCCGATTCTGGCCGGAAAAGGCAAAGGTGAAAGCCGATAGACCGGCGTCCATGGAAATCAATGTCCACGACGAGCGGCATCCCTTGGCATCCATCGCCCCGGAA
>CAITXW010000206.1 GCA_903896425.1 uncultured beta proteobacterium
AGCCGCGCTTTCAGGCGGCAACAACCGAGCAACCGCCCGGTCCTTGAATGTTTGTCCGTATCGTGCCAACTTCTATCCTTCATCGCCGCCCCCAGGTTCTTGGTTCTATTGGGGCGACAACTATTGTGACGCGGGGGGAGACTCGCAGGGGTAAGCGATGACAAGTTGGTCTTGGTTTAGCGTAACGATGGCAGTCGGTCTGGACGTTCCGGTACATCCATTGGACCCGCGCCGGTATAAGCATTCGTTCCATGTTGAGGACTTGGTGCTTGATCGAACGAGGTCACTTTTGCCAAACTTCTGCAGCCTCCCTGGTTAACTGCGCTTGTAGTGACCGCAGACCCGGTAGTTGGCGCGGTAGCAACCCGTGCCTTCTGTGGCATTCCTGATGCGTCCCAAACTGTGACCAGCGTTGTGGACGGCATGGGCAACCTTGCACCCAAAATGACGATCACGTTCAGGGTCAGGCCCTTGTTGCCAGTTTTTTCCTGCAAGGCTGGAGAAGTGCTTATAGGTGGCATTTGGCTCTGAACTTGAAGGCCCGCAGGGCAGCGCAAGGAGCCATTGGCTATCTGCCAGCGGATGACTCTTAGGGGCTGTTAGCGGTCTTTTTGGTCGCTCCAAAACAGTCGTCAACACATAGTCAAACGGCTCATATTTCTGAACAGTTCGGCTTCAGCGACAAATTAAGGGAAGTCGTGCCATGACTATCTAGCCAGCGCCGGAGGGTGATACAGCCCGCCAAGTCTTGGCTCGACGTTGGCTAAAAAGTTATCCGTCAAATCTTTTTTTGCGTAGCCATAGATGCCAACCGTGAAAACCAATCGATTATTTCCATCGAATTGGTTGAACAAAACTTCATTAACCGTGAACGATATGTACACCTCGGGCGGGCCGTCACCCTTTGATGCAGAAACTACGACGCAAGGAAACGCAGCCTCGTGCTTGTACGTATTTGCCGTAACCCGAATATCCAAAACGTCTGTAAGACACTCCCTATATAAGGGATGATATTTATTCGCCAAAAGAAAGGAATGGATTTCTCCAACGGCTAGGAGGTAGCTCTTCTGCTCGGCGATAAATTGCTTTCTATAGGCCGCTTTTAACGCTTTAGGAGGTTCACCTTTCGGCCCCGGATAGTCTTCGTCCGTCCCGTATTCAGAATTAGTGCAACTGTTCACCGTGATGGCCGCGAACACAATGAACAAAAAGCGAACGCATTTCACGTTGAAAAGCTCCTGAAATGTTGTGGATTCCGGAAGACCGCTATCGCGGCACAGTTGCAGCCCGACATAGGCGGCTGCGATCAATCTAGATACTCCTTAGCAGCCATTCACTTTTAAAACTGCGGCCCTTGGTTAAAGATGTTCGCGTACGGTATTTTTCGACCTATTGCGGTATGGTTATGGGGATGCAAACGCTAATCCGACCGAGCGTGTCAGTGTCAGACTGACCAGCGTTTTCCCCATGGGGGCACTGGTCAGTTCGCCAGCGGCAAAACTGAAATGGGTGGTCAAAGCGGGCCCAGCGACAACACCCAGGCCCATTTGGCACAAAAAACCCAAAAATTTCGGGTTTTAGGGCCTAGTCGCGTCCACCAGCTTTCCCGCCGTGTCGCGTATCTCCAGCGGCTTGCGGCCCCAGGCTTCCAGTTGCGGCAAGACCTTGGCTTTGTCGCCCACGGCTACCACAATCAGTCCATTGGGGTCGACAAAGGTTTTGGCTGCGTCCAGCGCGCTGACGGCCGTCACAGCGGCCAGCTTGCCGGGCAGTTTAACGATGCTGTCGGCGGGCAGGCCACGTACCCAGTCATTGGCGTAGCTATCGGCCACCACGCGGTTGGTGTCAAACAAGCCGGGCAGGGCTAGCAACTGCGCATTGCGCACGCGTCCCAGCTCTTCTGCGCCCATGGGCTTGGCGCGCACACCGTCAATCTCTGTGAACATATCGGTCAGTGCCGCGCCGGTCACGTCGGTGCGCACACTGCCGCGGATGCTGAAACTGCCAATGGCCTGGCCCAGGTTGTAGCCCGAATAGATGCCATAGGTGTAGCCCTTGACTTCGCGCAGCTGGTTGTTGATGCGCGAGGTGAACAAGCCGCCCATGCCAGCATTCATCACGTTCACGGAAGCCGCCTTGGGGTCGGCAGCACGCGGGCCCATGCTCACCACAGCCAGTGCAGTTTGTGGTGCTCCTGGCTTGTCGACCAGCACCACGCGTGCATTGGTGGTTTTGGGCGTGGCCGTCGCAGCTGCCATAGCCGCAGTAGCCGGTTTCTTCCAGCTGCCAAACAGGCTGTTGGCCCATTCGCGCAGTTCGGCCTCCGACACATCTCCGGCTACCACCAGAGCCGCCTGGTCTGGGCGATAGTGGGTTTGCCAGAACTGTTGCAGCGCGGCACTGTCGGTGGCCTTGATGCTATCTTCCACGCCCAGTGCGGCAAAGCCCAGCGGGTGCGCGTCGCCATAGAGCGAACGGTTGCCCACGACGCTGGCTACAGCGCCTGCGTTGGAACGCTGCTGTGCCAGCGCGCCCAAGCGAGAGCCCTTTAGGCGCTCAACCTCGGCCGCATTGAACACGGGGCGCAGCGCAACATCGGCCACCAGCGCCAGGCTCTGGGCAAAGTTGGCTTTCAGGCTGCTCACATTGATGCGGGCTTCTTCGGCCCCAGCGGCAGTGTTAAAGGTGGCACCCAAATTGGCCACCTGATCGGCAATCTGCTGCGAACTGCGGGTGGTGGTGCCCTCTTGCAACATGGCGGCTGTAAAGCTGGCAAGTCCCGGCTGGTTAATCGGATTGGCTAACTGTCCGGCGCGCACCACCAGCGAGGCACTCACCAGTGGCAGGCCGGGCTTGGGCACATGCACCACCGTCAGGCCATTGGCCAGCGTGAAGCGTTTGCCAGCGGGAAGCGTCAAAGCTTTGCCTTTGCCTTGCACCGGACGCTGGCTGCGCCAGGCTTCGTCCACATTCAAGGCCTCGCCCTTGACCACGGTATTGGGCATGGGCGGTGTGGCTACTTCGGGCGCCAACTGCTGGACACCGGGTACGGTGTGCACCACCACGCGCGCGTTTTTGCGCAAGTAGGCGGCTACGGTGGCGCTCACGGCCTCGGGCGTCACGGCGCGGTAGCGCGCCAGGTCTTTGCCTATGAAGTCCGGGTCGCCCGCGTTCTGGTTGTAGCCATTGACGATGTCTGCCAGGGTGCTTACTTTTTCCAGTCGCGCCAGCGTGGTCGATTCGATGCTAGTGACCGCGCGCTGCACTTCTTCCTTGGAGGGTGGTGTCTTGGCCAGCTCGGCCAGCTCAGCGTCGATCACGGCTTCCAGGTCGGGCAGGGCTTGGTTGACGCGGGCCACGGCCTCAATGCCAAACACAGAACCCAGAGACAACGATGACTGGTTGGCCAAGACGCTTTGGGCGATCTGGCGCTCGTACACTAGCTTTTTGTACAAGCGACTGGCTTTGCCGCCGCCCAGAATATTGGCCGCCACATCCAGCTCGGCGTCACCGGCCATGAACATTGCCGGTGTGTGCCAGGCATAGTCCACGCGCGACAGCTCCACGCGGTCGGTGATCTGCACGCGCTTTTCCTCAGTCAGCACGGGCTGTGCAGCGACCACGGGAGGCACAGGCACACCGGCTTTGAGGGAGCCAAAGTATTTTTGCAGTAGCTTCTTGGCCTGCGCGCTCTGGAAGTCACCCGCCAACACCAGCGTGGCGTTATTGGGGCGGTAGTAGGTCTTGGCAAAAGCTTTAACGTCTTCCAGCTTGATGGACTGGATGTCGGCATGCGAGCCGATGATGACTGCGCGGTAAGGGTGGCTTGGTGGAAACAGTGCCGCATATGCGGCTTCATCGGTAATGCCATAGGGGCGGTTTTCCAGCGACTGGCGGCGCTCGTTGCGCACCACGTCCTGCTGGTTAGCCAGGGCGATGTTGTCCACTTGGTCGGTCATATAGCCGAGCATGTCTGACTTGATCCACAGGCCCAGCTCCAGCTCCTTGGAGGGCAGCGTGAAGAAGTAGTTGGTACGGTCGAAATTGGTCGTGCCGTTCGAATCCGTGCCGCCCACGGCGTCCACCAGCTTGTCGGCCTGGCCACGTGCAATGTGCTTGGTGCCTGCAAACATCAGGTGTTCAAACAAATGCGCAAAACCGGTTTGCCCAGCGGTCTCATTTCGGGGGCCTGCGTGTATCCACAAATTGAAAGCCACCAGTGGCAGGCGGTGGTCTTCCACCAAAATGATCTCCAAGCCGTTGTCGAGCCTGTACTTCTCGTGACGGATGGAGAGGCGGCCATTGTTTGACGTCACTGCGCCTGAGAGCGCGGGTGCGGTGGGGCCAGCGAAGGCTGGTGTTGCAATCAGATTAGCGCCAAAACCGGCGCAGGCCAGGGCGACTACAAGATGGGTCAAACGCATGGGAGTCCTCAAAGATTCGATGAAGACGACATCATAGGTTCAGTCGCCGCCCCACCACCGAGCTAGTCAAACGGGTAGTGCACGGCCGCCTGGGCACGTATCGTGTCTATCTGCGCGCCAGGGCCAGCGTTTCAGTGTGCGGAAAGCATGTGCTGTGGGTCTGGCGTTCTGGTTTTAGGGGTTTCAAATACTTTATTCAGCGACAAAACTGAGTGGCAGTTTTGCAGTGGCCTTTACTATCCAACTGGACGGTGCGCCCGGAAGACCGCTTTCGCGGCGTACTTGACCTCCGACTTTACCGCGCGAAAGACCGGAACGTGTCTTCTGGAGCCAGCCACCTTTCTCCGAAGCCGACGATCAGGAGTGAACGTCAAGTCTGGAGAAAATCTTGGGCCGCCAGTGCAGCGTTACCCGTTCAACCGCTGTAGCGGCGATGCAGAGTTCAGCTGCACCGCAATTGCCACAGTCGCCAGACAACATTGCCACCCATAAGCTGAATTTCGTTACCTACAATTTTTTGCAGGGGATGCAGTTCGCAGCCCTGTTGGAAACGGAAACACTGATGCACACTGCAATAACCACCATACCCCAAACGTTCATTGCCCTCATGGAGGCCCGCCAGGCAGCTCTGGAGCTCTCCGATCACGATCTCTGCGCGGCAGTTGGGCTTGAACGCGAAATCGCCCTGGGGTTGATTAAAGCGGGATCCATGCGGATGCCGCTGACCAAAATTCCGACACTCGCTGCTGCCCTTGAACTGGATCCTGCAGAACTGTTGAAGCTCGCATTGAGCGAGCAGTCGCCCGACTTGTTGCAGGTGATCGAGGAAGCGTACAACCCCCTTCGCTTGCCGTTGTCGGAGGGCATGATCCTTCAATTGCATGGCATCCTGTATCGCTACATGCCGCAGCCCGGTGGGCACTGGAAAGCCACCAACAACGACATCATCGAGCGCCACCCTGACGGCAGTTCGCGCATCCGCTTTCGCCCAGTGGCGGCGCACCTCACGCCCATGGCCATGGCAGACCTGATCGCGCGCTATCGCACGGCACTCGATCAACACCTGGCCGACCCTCTGGTGCTGGTGCCGCTGGTCATTCTCGACTTTCTCTGCATTCACCCCTTCCCGGATGGAAACGGCCGCATGGCGCGCCTGCTGACCCTGCAGTTGCTCTACCACTTCGACTACGCCGTGTGCCGTTTCATCAGCCTGGAGCGAATCTTTGAAGAATCCAAAGAGAGCTATTACGAAACGCTGGAAGCCAGCTCGCAGGGATGGCATGACGGCACCCACAACATTGCTCCATGGCTCGACTACTTCTGGGGCGCGTTGCTGCGGGCCTACAAGGAATTCGAGGAACGCGTAGGCACCATCGAGCGTGGGCGTGGTGCCAAGGGTGACCGGGTGCGCGCCGAAATTCTCAAGCGCCAGTTGCCGTTTTCCATTTCGGAAATCGAAGAAGCCTGTCCCGGCATTAGTCGCGACATGGTGCGCGTCATCTTGCGCGCCATGAAAGCCGAGGGCTTGATTACCCCCAACGGCAAGGGCCGGGGCGCCAAGTGGGAATCGATTCAAGCATCCGCAGGGCAAGCGCCCCGGACCAACCGAAATCATTAGGAAATGGATTGGCCCAGACCGTATGCGCTTGCTGTGACAGGTGTGATCCGCCGCTGCAGATTCGCTGGCGATGCCAATCGGGCATCCATGCGGATCGCGCCAATCGGGCAGCGGGCTTCGCACTTGTTGCAGGCGCTGCAGCGTTCGCTACTGTGCAGCACCGAGACCTTGCGCCAGGCCTGCGTCTCAAAGGCAAACAGGTTGAGGTGACAGGCCGCGATGCAGCGCCCGCAGCCTGAGCAGCGTGTGGCGTCGATGATCGGAACCTGGTGTGGCATGGCGGGGCTTGCGGGGTCGTTTCGCGCATGATAGGTCAAGGTCGCAGACCGTGCACACCAGCGGCGGTTTCACCATTGAATGCGTGCGGCTTGTTCGTCGGCGCCCAGCGGCTCGAGCGTGCGCAATTGCCGCTCCAGCACCGCCAGCGTGGCCTCGGAGGCGTCATGCCCCTGTGCCTGGCGCGCCAGGATGCGTTCGCGCAACTGCGCGGGGCTGGCCTGCGGCGCCAGGATCTGAAACGGCAGGCCCAGTTCGTTGGCGAGCGTGTGAAAGGCATCGCGTTCGGCGCGCTGCAAAAAGGCGGCGTCAACGATCACCGACCAGCCTTGGCGCAGCAGGGTCTTGGCCAACTCGCGCAAACGGGCGTAGGTTTGCTGCTGTGCTGTGGCGTCATAGATGCCGCCGCCAAGCGGCGAACCGCTGGGCGCGTTGCTGGCGATTCCGAACAGGCGCTTGCGTTCCACGTCCGAGCGCAGGCGCAGCGTGCAGGCCTGCGGATCGCTTTGCAGCAGTTGATTTGATGCCACGGTTTTGCCGCAGCCCGATAGGCCGTGCGTGATCAGCAAGTGCGGCGGTGCTGGCGCCGCCAGTTGCGCGGCCAGCGCCAGATAGGCCAGGGTCTCGGTGGCATCGCCGCTGTTTTGCTGCACGCGGATCAATGCCACCTTGGCGCGCACCAGCGCGCGGTAGACCGCGTAGTAGCGCAGCAGCGCTGCGGACTCATAGTCGCCGCTGCGGCTGAGCACCTCGTTGACAAACCAGTTGGCCAGACCGCTTTGTTGGTGGGCCAGCAGATCGACATAGGTGAAGGCGATGTCGTTGATGACGTCGATCCAGCGCAGGTCTTCGTTGAACTCGATGCAGTCAAACAGTCGCACCCGGCCGTCGATCAGCACCAGATTGCCCAGGTGCAGGTCGCCGTGACACTCGCGCACGTGGCCGCTTTGTTTGCGCGTCTGCATCATTGGCGCGAGTTGCCTGTGTTGCGCTTCGGTCCAGGCGCGCAGGGCAGCGAGTTGTTGCTCCGCGTCGGGCAGCGCAGCGCTTTGTTGCAACTCGTCAAAATTTTCCAGCGCGGCCCCCAGGATGGCATCGGGTGATCCGAAGCGTGTGGTCGGCGCAGCAACGGCGGCACCAGTGTGAAAAGCGCTCAGTGTCTCGGCTAGATCCGACAAATGTGCCGGCTGCATATCGCCGCGCGCACAGACGTGGTCGAGGCGGCCGGCTTCGTTGAAGCGGCGCATCTTGACGGCGTATTCGATCGGCTCACCGGGACCGTCAAGCTGCGGTGCCTGCGGCGTGTTGCTGATGGCCACCAGGCCGAGGTAGATGTCCGGTGCAAAGCGGCGGTTCAGACGCAGTTCGTCCAGGCAACTGGTTTTGCGCAGCGCCAGCGTGCTGAAGTCCAGAAAGGGCAGGCGTACCGGCTTCTTGATCTTGTAAGCAAAATCGCCCGCCAGCAGGACCCACGAGATGTGGGTCTGCATCAGTTCCACCTGCGACACCGGGTGCGCATAGCACGGCGGCGCCAGCAAGGCCTGGATCAGCGGGGGCAGGGCGGTGGCCATAGGCACATGATGCCAGACGCGCCGACCCGGACCGGGTCAGAACAGCGTGCCGAGTGACGAAGGGGAAAAGTCGAGCAACTGGTCGTGCTGACCGTCGCGAATCTTTAGCGCCCAGTGCGGGTCGTTGATCAGCGCGCGACCGACCGCCACCAGATCAAAGTCGCCGCGGTCAAGGCGGCGCAGCAGTTCGTCCAGCGATGCGGGTTTCGATGATTCGCCGCCAAACGAGGCAATGAACTCGCCGCTCAGGCCCACCGAGCCGACGGTGATGGTGGGCTTGCCGGTGAGCTTCTTGGCCCAGCCGGCAAAGTTCAGATCCGAGCCTTCGAATTCAGGCTCCCAGAAGCGGCGCTGTGAACAGTGGAAGATGTCGGCGCCGGCGTCGGCCAGCGGGCGCAGCCATGCTTCCATTTCCTGCGGCGTCTTGGCCAGGCGTGCGGCGAAGTCCTGCTGCTTCCATTGCGACAGGCGGATGATGACGGGATAGTCCGGGCCGACCTCGGCGCGCACGGCGCGCAGGATCTCGGCGGCGAAGCGACCGCGCTCGGGCAGCGTGGCGCCGCCGTAGTTGTCGGTGCGCTGATTGGTGCCGTCCCAGAAGAACTGGTCGATCAGGTAACCATGGGCGCCGTGCAATTCAATCGAATCAAAGCCCAGCTTTTTCGCGTCACCGGCAGCGCGGGCAAAGGCGGCGATGGTGTCGGCGATTGCCGCGTCGCTCATCGGTTCACCAAAAAGCTTGCCGGGTGAGGAAATGCCCGACGGGCTGTCCACCGGGCCCGGTGCGACCCATTTGGAGCGTGGGTTGCGCGCCGCGCCCACATGCCAAAGCTGGGGCGCCATCACGCCGCCGCCGGCATG
>CAITXW010000207.1 GCA_903896425.1 uncultured beta proteobacterium
AGCCAAGCATCCGGGCCGCGCTTTGGAAAAAGCCGTCAAGGGCATGCTGCCCAAGGGCCCGCTTGGCTACGCCATGATCAAGAAGCTCAAGGTGTACGGTGGTGCTGAGCACCCGCACACTGCCCAGCAACCCAAAGTGTTGGTACTTTAAGGAGCCTTGAATGATTGGTGAATGGAACAATGGTACCGGCCGTCGCAAATCCAGCGTCGCCCGTGTATTTCTGAAAAAGGGCTCCGGCCAGATCGTCGTGAACGGCAAAGACATCGAAAAATTCTTCGGTCGTCAAACCTCGATCATGATCTGCAAGCAGCCGCTGTTTTTGACGAACCACGTCCAGACGTTTGACATCATGGTCAATGTCGCCGGTGGTGGTGAGTCCGGTCAGGCCGGCGCTGTGCGCCACGGCATTACCCGCGCCCTGATTGACTACGATGCAACGCTCAAGTCCGAGCTGAGCAAAGCCGGTTTCGTGACCCGCGATGCCCGCGAAGTCGAACGCAAGAAGGTCGGCTTCCACGGCGCACGTCGTCGCAAGCAGTTCAGCAAGCGCTAATTTCACCCGAAATTACGCTGGCGATTGCAGCCAGACAAACAGCCACCAGGATGCAGATTCCGGTGGCTGTTTTTATTTTTGCCAGTGACAAAGGCCACACTGGCAGCCGCAGCAATGCGTGTTTGGATGAATTCCTGAGCGAATTGCTGTAGTATCGCGGCCTTGATATTGAAAACACGTGAAACAGGCCGCAACTAGCCAGCAGAGCCAGCTTTGTTTCCACCCATCCAGGAGTAGCCATGAGCGCCGTAGCAGAATCCATCCAGACTGAAGAAATGCCAAGTCCGATTATTTTCACGGACAGCGCTGCTGCCAAAGTGGCCGACCTGATTGCCGAAGAGGGCAACCCTGATCTGAAACTGCGCGTGTTTGTGCAAGGTGGTGGCTGCTCTGGTTTCCAGTACGGGTTTACCTTCGATGAAGTGACCAATGAAGACGACACCACCATGACCAAGAATGGCGTCTCGCTGCTGATTGACGCCATGAGCTACCAGTACTTGGTTGGCGCCGAGATCGACTACAAGGAAGATCTGCAGGGCGCCCAGTTTGTCATCAAGAACCCCAATGCCACCACGACCTGCGGTTGTGGTTCGAGCTTTTCCTAATCGGTAAAGCCCGGGTAGATTGCACCGAGTATGCGGGCGCCCTTGGCGCCCGTTACTTTTCCCAGACTGGCTGTCTGGCGCAGAACGGCCTGGCGCGCCAGCCAGGCAAAGGCTGCCGCTTCCACCTGCAGCGGTGGCAGGCCATGCAAGTGCGAGGCCTCGACTTGCACGCCGGGCACCAAAACCTGCAGTCGGCGCATCAGATGGCCGTTAAAGGCACCGCCGCCGCAAACGATCAGGGTTTTGGCTCCCGAGCCGTAGCGCTGCAAGCTGGCAGCGCACGTGCTGGCCGTCAATTCTGTCAGGCTTGCCTGAACATCCACGGGCGCCAGTGACTCGAATCCTTCGAGTCTAGCGGCCAGCCAGTCGGCGTTGAACAGGTCGCGCCCAGTGCTTTTGGGGGCAGCCAGAGAGAAATAGGGTTCGCGCAGCAGCGTGGTCAGGAATTCGGACGAGACCTTCCCGGTTGCCGCCCAAGCGCCGTTGTCATCAAAAGCTTGTCCCCGATGGCGCAGACACCAAGCATCAATCAGGGCGTTGCCCGGGCCGCAGTCAAAGCCCAATACATCGTCTGCCAGTGCCGGACCCAGTACGGTCAGGTTGGCGATGCCGCCGATATTGAGCGCGGCCACGGTTTCCCCGCGCCGTCCGAACACGGCTTGATGGAAGGCCGGCACCAAGGGCGCGCCCTGGCCCCCGGCGGCGACATCGCGGCCGCGGAAATCCGCCACCACGTCAATGCCGGCGAGTTCGGCCAGCAGGGCCGGGTTATTGAGCTGCAGGCTGTAACCGGTGCCGTCAAAAGACTGAGGGCGATGCCGCACGGTCTGCCCATGTGCGCCAATGGCGCTGACTTGGGATATTGCGGTTCCTGACTTGGCCAGCAGGTCAGCAACCACCCTGGCGTAAACCTGCACCAGAGCATTTGCTGCCAGAGCGCTGCGGTGCAACTCGTTGTCGCCTGCGCTGTTGAGGGCCAACAACTCCCGGGTTAACTGCGGTGAAAAAGGGGCGTTGGCGTGGGCCAGGACGCGCAGAGGTCGACTTGAGAAATCCGCGAGAACTCCATCCACCCCGTCTAGTGAGGTCCCGGACATCAAACCAATGTAGAGCTCAGACACCTGTCGTGTCCTGTGCCACTGGCTTACTGGGCGCTTGTCTGCTGCACCAGGGCAGCGGCGGCCAAGGCAATTCGGTTCTCAGCAGCGAGTTTGCTAAAAATCGGCTTGGCGGCGTTTGAGACCGGTACCGACTCGCTCTGACGCGCAATCGTGACTGGATCGCGTTGCGCGCCATTGACACGAAATTCGAAATGCAGATGCGGCCCGGTGGCCCATCCGGTTGCGCCAACAGCGCCGATGTTCTGGCCCTGGCTGACGCTCTGGCCTCGGCGCACATTGATACGGCTCAGGTGGGCGTAGACCGTGCTGTGGTTATTGCGGTGTTTCAGGATGATCACATTGCCATAACCGTTCTGAACGCCAGCAAATTCGACCGTGCCATCGCCAACACTGCGCACCGGCGTGCCCTTGGGCGCGCCGTAGTCGACACCCTGGTGCGCGCGCATGGTTTGAAGAATCGGATGCATGCGCATCTTGAAACCGCTGGTAACCCGCGAGAACTCCATCGGCGAGGCCAGGAAGGCCCGGCGCAGGCTTTGGCCGTCCAGTGTGTAGTAGCCGCCCTTGCCGCCGGCCTGGGCTGTGGTGGTGGCCACGCCCGCTACCGGCTCCTGGAACCACATGGCCTGGAAGCTCTTGCCTCCGTTGACAAATTCGGCACTCAGTACCCGGCCGGCACGCAGCGGTTCGCCGTCGCCTTCCAGTGTTTCGTAGACCACGGAGAAACGGTCACCCTTGCGCAGGGCGCGGTGAAAGTCGATGTTGCTCGAGAAGATCTCGGCCAGTTGCGTTGCAACGCTGTCCGGAATTTTGGCTTCGTCGGTAGCGGCAAAGAGTGAGCTTTCGATCACGCCGCTGGCGAGGCGGTTCGATGCGGCGAGCGGTGCGGTTTCGGTGCGCGACTGAAAACCCTGCGGCGTCTTCTCGATCACCAGGCGCCGGAAGTTGCCATCGTTCTCGGTCGTCCAGCGAGCGCTGAGCTTGAGCAAACCGTTGTCGCTGCCGGTTTCGACCGTGACGCTGCGGCCACTGCGACCCACCAGCAGGCGGGCGACCGGGTCGTTGCGCAGAAAGGCTGCGGCAGCGGCGTCGTTCACACCCAGGCGTGCCAGCAGGGTGCCGGCGGTGTCGCTGGAGCGGGTGACTTCCGAGCGGTACAGCTTGAAGGTCTGGAGATCCAGGTCAGTCGGAGCGTTGACGGCTACCGTGTTGACCGATTCCGTGATCTGGTGCACCGGCAATTCCGACGCATCGGGCGCCAGCGTGGCCACGGCCAGGGCGGCACCGCC
>CAITXW010000208.1 GCA_903896425.1 uncultured beta proteobacterium
AGCTTGGGGGCTTTATCGAGTGCTTGTCCGTGCTGTTACAGGAGGACAGCGAGAAACCTGTGCGTCACCGGCGAAGCGCCCAGCTGTTGTTTGAGCAGCTGCAAAGAGAAGGATATACAGGTGGCTACGATGCGGTTCGTCGTTATGTTGGAATCAGGAAAAGGGAGCTTGGGACGGCATCGGTCACAGCCTACGTTCCTCTTGAATATGCCCCCGGTGACGCCTTTCAGTTTGACTGGAGTTACGAGCAGGTAGAGCTGGGCGGGGTTCAGATGGTTGCTAAAATCGCTCAGTTCCGGCTTTGTCACAGCCGTAAGTTTTTCTGTATAGCCTATACTCGTGAGACCTTGGAGATGGTGCTTGATGCCCATATCCGCGCCTTCGAGTTTTTTGGCGGTGTCTGCCGCCGGGGTATTTACGACAATCTGAAAACGGTGGTGAACAAGGTGCTGTTGGGTAAAGACCGGGTCTTCAACCGGCGGTTCCAGAATATGGCTTCGCACTATCTGTTTGATCTGGTGGCCTGTACCCCCGCTGCCGGTTGGGAGAAAGGCCAGGTGGAGAATCAGGTCGGGGTGGTCAGAAAGCGTTTTTTTGCCAAGCGTCGTCGCTTTTCCTCCCTGAAGGAACTCAATGAATGGTTGGCACAGGAATGCCGTAATCATGCCGCCACTGCAAGGCATCCCGAGCGCAAGGATCAAACCGTCGCCCAGGTCTTTGCCGAGGAGCAGGACAAACTGCTGGCCCTTCCTGCTTCACCGTTTGACGGCTATCATGAAATTGTCAGCCGTGTGTCCCCGCAACTGTTAATCAGCTTTGATCGCAATCGCTACAGCGTCGATGCCATGGCGGTTGGCAAGACGGTGTCAGTACGGGCTTACGCAGACCGGATCGTCGTAGTGCTGGACGGCACTGTGGTTGGCAGCCACCGTCGTCACCTTGGTCGCGATAAGGTCATCTATGATCCATGGCATTATCTGGCCGTTCTGGAAAAGAAACCGGGGGCCTTGCGAGATGGCGCCCCTTTCAAACAGTGGGCTCTGCCGGCAGCAATGGTCGAAGCCAGAAAGATCCTGGAAGATCGCACGGGTGGCGACCGCCAGTTCGTCAACATCCTGTCAGCGGTAAGTCGCTATGACCTGGAGTCTGTGGCCGCTGCCTGCGCCCGGGTGGTCGCTGATAAAACCGTCAGCAGTGATGTCGTGCTCAACATTTTGTCACGGACGCACGACGAGGACACTCCGCCGGAACCGTTGGCTCCCTCATCGCCAGTACCAGTGCTGAAGATCATCCCGGTGGTGGACTGCAGCCGCTATGACAAACTGCTTTCCGGAGGTGCGTATGGAACTGCGTGAGCGAATGATGGACGCAATCGGCAGCCTCGGACTGTATGGGATGAAGGCCTCTTTTGATGAGATTCTGGCCTCAGGCATCAAAAGCCGGGCGACACCCGACAAGATTCTCTGTGACCTGCTGGAGGCTGAACTGGCGGAGCGGCAGGTCAGAAGCATTCGCTATCGGATGGGTTTGGCGAAGTTCCCGGCAGGCAAGGATCTGGATCAGTTTGACTTCACTGCCACTCCGGTCAACGAGATGCAGATACGCACCCTCTATGGAGGCAACTTCCTTGCTGATCACACCAACGTCATCATGGTCGGCG
>CAITXW010000209.1 GCA_903896425.1 uncultured beta proteobacterium
AGAAGGTCACCGTCACGCCGGGCATCAGCACCGCTTTGCTGCGCAGCAGGTGCGCGAGCTGCGCCATCGGCAGCGCCAGCGTCTCGAAATACTTGCCATCGGGCCAGACGCGCACCGTGGTGCCGGACTTGCGGTCGCCCTCGCCCTGTTTTCGAATCTGCAGCGGCTCGATCACGTCACCGCCCGAAAAAACCAGCCGCGCAACCTGGCCTTCGCGGTAGCTGGTGGCCTCCAGCCGGGTGGCCAGCGCGTTGGTCACGCTGACGCCAACGCCATGCAGACCGCCCGAGAAACTGTAGGCGCCGCCCGTGCCCTTGTCGAACTTGCCGCCAGCGTGCAGGCGGGTAAAGACCAGCTCGATCACCGATGCGCCCTCTTCCGGGTGCAGGCCAAACGGAATGCCACGGCCGTCGTCCTCGACCGTGATCGAGCCGTCGCTGTGCAGACAAACCTTGATCTTCTTGCCGTGCCCGGCCAGTGCTTCGTCGGCCGCGTTATCGAGAATTTCCTGCACCGCGTGCAGCGGACTGTCGGTGCGGGTGTACATGCCCGGGCGCTGCTTGACGGGCTCCAGCCCTTTGAGCACGCGGATGGAAGATTCGGAATATTCGCTGGTGGGTTTGACGGCCATAGGCGCGGATTGTAGTCTGCAAGCTGTATGGAACTACAGGCGACTACAAACCGAGGGTGCTGGCAGGAAAACCGGGGCTGCTGTTGCGGATGCGCTCGTTCAGCAGTTCGTGCAACTGGAGACCGCGTTCCCGGTCTGTGCCGCAGACACCGTAGCTGCGCGGCAGATCGAGCCGTTGCAGGTACCAGGATGGCGACCACAGCGCGCTCGGGAAGTCAGACGCCGCGACACTGCGGCAAACCCGGCAATCGATCAGATGGCCCCACAGCTTGCGCCAGGCAACAAAGCGCGGCTGGCGGTGAATGACTTCATCGTAGCTATGGGCCAGCAGGGTCAGATGCCCACCGCAGCGTGCCCAGGCGTGCAGCGACGCCAACACCGCTGCTTCCTGCAGCGGCCAGCCCTCGAACGTGGCGTCACTCAAAATCAGCTCGCGCCAACCCTCCTGCGCCGCCTTGGCCAGCGCATCACGCAGGCGCTGCGCGAAGGCTTCGCGCCCGGAGAATTGACCGCTGGGCAGGTCTTGTGTCATGGCGCCATGATATCGGCTCTACAAGCTGCGACAATTTACCCATGGAAATCAATCAACAATGTGTGGTCGCGCTGACCTGGACCCTCAAGGACTCCTTGGGCGAAGTGCTCGATGTGCTGGAGGAGCCGGTCGAGTTTCTGGTCGGCGGCGATGACCTGTTCGACGTCATCGAGGCGATGCTGCAAGGGCACGAAGCAGGCGCCAAAATCGAACTGCAGATCGAGCCGGAACAGGGCTTTGGCGACTTCAACGACCAGCTCGTCTTTCTTGAAGCACGCGAACATTTTCCGCCCGAAATCGAAGAGGGCATGACGCTCGAAGGCGTTTCCTTGCCCGAGGGCTGCAACCCGGATGCGCCGCGCGATGTGATCTACACCGTGACCGACATCTACCCGGAACACATCGTGCTCGACGCCAACCATCCGCTGGCCGGCATTGCGCTGCGCCTGTCCCTGACGGTGGAAGCGGTGCGCGAAGCGACGGAAGAAGAAATTGGCCGCGGCTCAGCCGGAACCGGCTTCTTTCGCATTGCCCCGCCGCACGAGATGACGCCGGGCAACGAGACCCGGCACTGATCAGCTTTTGCCGGTCGAGCCGTACCCACCCTCGCCGCGTTCGCTCGCCGGGAATTCACTCACCACGTTGAACTGCGCCTGCAAGACCGGCACGATCACCAGTTGCGCGATGCGCTCCATTGGCTCGATCGTGAACGGCGTGTCGCTGCGGTTCCAGGCGCTGACCATCAGTTGCCCCTGGTAGTCGCTGTCGATCAGGCCGACCAGATTGCCCAGCACGATGCCGTGCTTGTGGCCCAGGCCCGAGCGCGGCAGGATGATGGCAGCATAGCCTGGGTCTTTCAGGTAGATCGCGATGCCGGTCGGCACCAGTTGCCAGGCGTTCGCGCCCAGCGTCAGCGGCGCGTCCAGACAGGCACGCAAGTCAAGCCCGGCGCTGCCACTCGTCGCATAAGCCGGCAACTGAGCGGCCATGCGCGCATCCATGATCTTGACGTCGATCTTCATCATTTCTCGAATCCAATTTGCACGAGGAGCTCTGGCAAGGCCGTTGTAACGGTATCCCACACCATTTCCAAATCAATCTCAAAATATCCGTGCGTGATGCGATTGCGCATGCCCCGCATCTGACGCCAGGGAACTGCTGCATGACTCACAACATATTCCGGGTCAAGGTCCATGACCTTTGCCGCAGCCTCGCCAATGACGATCAGGCTCATCACCACCGCGTTCTGCGTGCGCCTGTCAGATAAAAACGATTCCTTGGACATGCCGTGAAGAAAGCCGCAGGCTTCCGAAGCGGCTTGCCGAATGTGCTCAAGGTAGTCAGACCGTTTGTTCGCATTCATACGGGAACAGCCTCGGCAAGAACCTGAGCCCTGAACTTCAATGGCAGGTCACGCGGGGTCAACAAATCGACACGCACGCCAAGCAGTTCTTCAAGCTCATCCTGCAGTCCACCAAGATCAAACAAGGTTGCGCCGGGCATCGCATCAACCAGCAAATCAAGATCACTGCCTTCCTTGTCACTCCCGTGCAGCACGGACCCAAAGACACGCGGATTGCTTGCTCGACAACGTACCGTTGCTTCACGAACGGCCCCGCGTTTTTGGTTGAGCGCAACCGAAGGCTTCATCTTTGCTCTCCAATAGTCAATTAGGGTTTGATGATACGCACTGCAATCTCGCCCACCAACTTGCGCGCCAGCGCCAGTTTGCTGTCACGCGCGAGTTCCCTGCTGCCGCCAGCGTCAACCAGCAGCAGCGCGTTGTCGTCCTGGCCGAACGTGGCGGGGCCGATATTGCCCACCAGCAGCGGCACGCCCTTGCGCTCGCGCTTGGCCTGCGCGTGGCGCAGCAGGTCGTGGCTCTCGGCGGCAAAGCCGACGCAGAACAATTCACCGGAGCGGCCGCGTGGCGACTGCGCCAGCGTGGCCAGAATGTCCGGGTTCTCGACAAAGCTCAGCTTGGGTGCCGCACCCGAGCCATCCTTCTTGATTTTTTCGCCCGCTGCACTCTCCGGTCGCCAATCCGCAACCGCCGCTGTCGCAATAAAGATGCTGGCCGCAGGTGCCTGTGCCAGCGTGGCGTCGAGCATGTCGCGTGCCGAAGTCACGTCGATGCGGTTCACGCCGCGTGGCGTCGGCAGGTGCACCGGACCCGCCACCAGCGTGACCTGCGCGCCGGCCTCGCGCGCCGCGCGCGCAATCGCAAACCCCATCTTGCCGCTGGAGAGATTGGTAATGCCGCGCACCGGGTCAATCGCCTCGTAAGTTGGCCCGGCGGTTACCAGCACATGCTGGCCGCGCAACGTCTTGGGCTGAAAGAAGGAAATCAAATCATCCAGCAGTTCCTGCGCTTCGAGCATGCGGCCGTCACCGGTTTCGCCGCAGGCCTGGTCACCACTGCCAACATCGAGCACGGTAGCACCGTCGGCGCGCAGCTGATCCACATTGCGCTGCGTTGCCGGGTGCGCCCACATCTCGCGGTTCATAGCGGGTGCCAGCAGCAGCGGCACGCTACCCGTCGGGCGTGCCAGACACAGCAGGCTGAGCAAATCGTCAGCGCGGCCGTGCAAGAGCTTGGCCATGAAATCGGCGCTGGCCGGCGCGATCAGAATGGCGTCAGCATCGCGGCTCAGGTTGATGTGCGCCATGTTGTTGGGCTCACGCGCGTCCCACTGCGAGCTGTAGACCGGGCGGTTGCTCAGCGCCTGCATGGTCACCGGCGTGATGAACTGCTGCGCGGCATCGGTCATCACAACCTGCACCGTGGCGCCCGCCTTGACCAGCGCGCGGCACAACTCGGCCGCCTTGTAGCAGGCAATGCCGCCGGTCAGACCCAGAACAATGTGTTTTTCAGCAAGATCATTCATGGGCTGCAATGTAGCACCTCTATAATCCCCATTTCCAACCGAATGAGCGTCAAGCTCACTCTGACATGACCAAATTTGTCTTCGTCACCGGTGGTGTGGTGTCTTCCCTGGGCAAGGGAATCGCCTCAGCCTCCCTCGCCGCGATTCTGGAGTCGCGAGGCCTCAAAGTCACTTTAATCAAGCTCGATCCCTACCTCAACGTTGACCCCGGCACGATGTCGCCGTTTCAGCACGGTGAGGTATTCGTCACCGACGACGGCGCCGAGACCGATCTGGACCTGGGCCACTACGAGCGCTTCGTCGAGACGCGCATGCGCAAGGCCAACAACTTCACCACCGGCCAGATCTACAAGAGTGTGCTGGAAAAAGAACGCCGTGGCGATTACCTCGGCAAGACGGTGCAGGTGATTCCGCACGTAACCAACGAAATCCAGGACTTCATCCGGCGTGGTGCCGGCATGGACACACCCGACGCCGTGGAAGTGGCCATCGTCGAAATTGGCGGCACGGTGGGTGACATCGAGTCGCTGCCCTTCCTCGAAGCCGTGCGCCAGATGAGCCTGAAGATGGGGCACAACACCTGCGCCTTTGTGCACCTGAGCTATGTGCCCTGGATTGCCGCCGCCGGCGAACTCAAAACCAAGCCAACGCAGCACACGGCCAAGCAGTTGCGCGAGATCGGCATCCAGGCCGACGCCCTGCTGTGCCGCGCCGACCGCCCGATCCCCGACGAAGAACGTGAAAAAATTTCGCTCTTCTCCAACGTGCCCGATTGGGGCGAGATCTCGAAGTGGGACGTCGACACCATCTACAATGTGCCGCGCATGCTGCACGAACAAGGACTTGACGGTCTGATCTGCGACAAGCTGCGCCTGAACACGCACCCGGCCAACCTCAAGCGCTGGGACGATCTGGTTTACGAGACCGAGCACCCGCAAGGCGAAGTCAGCATCGCCATGGTCGGCAAGTATGTGGACCTGAGCGACAGCTACAAGTCGCTCAACGAGGCGCTGCGCCACGCCGGCATGAAAAACCATGTGCGCGTCAAGATCGGCTACATCGACTCGGAAACCCTGACGCCCGAGAACGCGGCGCAACTGGCCAAGTTCGACGGCATCCTGGTGCCCGGCGGCTTTGGCAAACGTGGCATCGAAGGCAAGATCTGCGCGGCGCGTTTCGCGCGCGAGATGAAGACGCCCTACCTTGGCATTTGCCTGGGCATGCAGGTCGCCACCATCGAGTTCGCGCGTCATGTCGCCGGCCTTGAGGGCGCCAACAGCACCGAGTTCGACCCCGAAACGCCCAACCCGGTGATCGCCCTGATCACCGAATGGAAAGACGCCGACGGCAGTATCAAGACACGCGATGAAAACTCCGACCTCGGCGGCACCATGCGCCTGGGCGGCCAGAGTTCGGATGTCGTCAAGGGCAGCTTGGCGCATGAGATTTATGGCGACGTCGTCACGGAACGGCATCGCCACCGCTATGAAGCCAACGTGAACTACCTCGACACCTTGCGCAAGGCCGGGCTCGTGATTTCCGCGCTGACGCAGCGCGAGCACCTGACCGAGATCGTCGAACTGCCGCAGACAGTGCATCCCTGGTTCATCGGCGTGCAGTTCCACCCCGAGTTCAAATCAACCCCCTGGAACGGCCACCCGCTGTTCAACGCCTTCGTCAAAGCCGCGCTGGAGCACCAGGCCAGCACCCAGCACCTGAAGG
>CAITXW010000210.1 GCA_903896425.1 uncultured beta proteobacterium
GCTGCCATTCCAGTTCGATGGCGCTGAAAATTTTCTTGCGCAGGCGCACATCCGCCACCAGTTCGGCGTAGCGCGAAGCCAGCGCCAGATCGCTTTTGGCCAGCACCATGTCGATGTTCGATAGCAAGGTCCTGAAGAAGGGCCACTGCCGGTTCATCTGCTGCAACTGCGCCAGCGGATCTTTGCGAGTGGCTGTTGCCGGCTGCTGGAGGAATTGTTCTACCGCCGAGCCGAAGCCGTACCAGCCCGGCAGCGTCAGCCGGCACTGGCCCCAGCTAAAGCCCCAGGGAATGGCGCGCAGGTCTTCGATTTTTTGATTGGATTTGCGGGACGCTGGGCGGGATCCGATGTTGAGCTGGGCGATCTCTCGGATCGGCGTCGAGTCGAAGAAGTACTCGGTGAAGCCCGGTGTTTCATAGACCAGTTTGCGATACGCCGCCATGCTCAGTTGCGACAGTTCGGCAGCGACCTGCAGAAAGGGTTGACTTGCGGATTTGGTGCGTTGAAGCAGAGTGGCTTCGAGTGTGGCGGCAACCAGGGTTTCCAGGTTGCGCCGGCCGATTTCGGGGTTGGCGTATTTGGAGCCGATGACTTCGCCTTGCTCCGTCAGGCGAATCTGCCCGCGAACCGTGCCCGGTGGCTGCGCCAGGATCGCCTGATAACTCGGTCCGCCGCCGCGCCCAACCGTGCCGCCGCGGCCATGGAACATTCTGAGCCTGATCACTTGATCGTCTGCGTTGAGTTCATCGAACAGCGCCACCAGCGCGATCTCGGCGCGATAGAGCTCCCAGTTGCTGGTGAAGATGCCGCCGTCCTTGTTGCTGTCGGAATAGCCCAGCATGATGTCCTGTTCAGCGCCGCTGCGTTGCACCAGGGCCTTGACGCCTGGCAGGGCGTAGAACTCGCGCATGATGGGTGCGGCGTTGCGCAGGTCTTCGATGGTTTCAAACAGCGGCACCACGATCAGGTCGCACAGGGTGGACGGGTCGTCGAGCGTGCC
Source organism: uncultured beta proteobacterium (assembly GCA_903896425.1). Taxonomy (GTDB): domain Bacteria; phylum Pseudomonadota; class Gammaproteobacteria; order Burkholderiales; family Burkholderiaceae_C; genus Rhodoferax. The sequence continues at coordinate 1,001 of CAITXW010000210.1, forward strand.
GCGCAGCAGGCCGACCTCTTTTTGCAGCAGCAGCACTTCGAGCAGGTCGCTCACGCTTTCGGTGTGGCTGATGATGTAGTGGCGTATCGCTTCGGCACCAAAGCGCTCGCGCATGACTTTGGCGGTCTCGAAAATTTCAAGCTCGCTGCGCGTGCGGTCCGAATACACGGTGCCGAGCACGCGCAGTGGTCGCGCATCGTTGAGCAAGCGCAGCAGCAGGCTGCGTTTGGCCGCTTCATCGAGCGCGGCATAGGCCGGCTCCAGGCGTGCCACGTTCAGCAGTTCGGCCAGCACGGCTTCGTGCTGATCCGAACTCTGGCGCAGGTCGACGGTGGCCAGGTGGAAACCGAAGACCTCGACCGCGCGGATCAGCGGATGCAGGCGCTGTGCTGCCAGCGCGGCGCCATGCTCGCCCTGCAAGGACGCTTCGATCGTGTGCAGGTCGGCCAGGAAGGCCTGCGCGTTGGGGTAGGCGTTTTGCGGTGGCACGGCATGGCGCGAGGCTTCGCCGCCGGTGAGGTCGTGCAGGGCGGCAGCGAGCCGGGCATAAACGCCGATCAGGGCGCGCCGGTAGGGCTCGTCCTTGCGGTGTTCGTTGCGGTCGGGGGACGCATCGGCCAGCGCTTGCATGGCCGGCAGGCAGCCTGCCAGCATGGCCGAGATCGAGAGTTCGCCGCCCAGGTAATGCACCTCGGTCAGGTAGTGGCGCAGTACGACCTCGGCCTGTCGGCGCAGCGCCTGCACCAGGGTTTGTGCATTGACGTTGGGGTTGCCGTCACGGTCGCCTCCGATCCATTGGCCCATGCGCAGAAAGCTGTGCACGTGCTGTTGCTCAAGTTCGTTCTCCAGCGCGGCGTAAATGCGCGGGATTTCGTGCAGGAAGGTGGTTTCGTAATAGCTCAGGGCGTTCTCGACCTCGTCGGCAACCGTGAGTTTGCTATGGCGCAGCAGCCGGGTTTGCCAGAGCTGGATCACGCGTGCCCGTATCTGCTGCGCATTGCCATTGAGCTCACGCCCGCTGCGTGTATCCGGGTTGGCCGGACTGCTGCCGGCGCGCAACCGGATGTCGTCGCGCTGACTCAGCAATTCTGCGATGGCGCGTTCAGCGTCGAGGATGCTTTTGCGCTGCACTTCGGTTGGGTGCGCCGTCAGCACCGGTGAGACAAAGCTGGTGGCCAGCGTGTCGGCGATGGCTTTTGATGAAATGCCAGCCTGGCGCAGGCGCGTGAGCGCCATTTCAATGCTGCCTTCCTGGCTCTGACCGGCGCGCTCGTGGAAGGCGCGCCGACGAATGTGGTGCCGGTCTTCGGCCAGGTTGGCGAGGTGGCTGAAATAGGTGAAGGCACGGATCACGCTCACGGTCTGGTCGTTGCTCAAGCCCTTGAGCAACTTCTTGAGGGTTTTGTCGGCGTCGGTATCGGCGTGGCGCCGGAAAGCCACTGAGAGCGTGCGGATCTGCTCGATCAACTCGAAGGCGGCCACGCCTTCCTGCTCACGGATGACATCGCCCAGAATCCGGCCCAGCAGGCGGATATCGTCGAGCAGCGGACGTTCATTACTGTGGGCGCGTTTGGATGGGGCAGATTTGGGCAGCTTGATCATGGCGTTTGGTGAGGGTCGGGTGGAATCGTCTTGCCTGGGCCATGCTAGCATCCTGCGTCGACTCCCGATTACCAACGCCTTACCAACTGAAACCACCGAATATGAGCCATCTGACGATCGCAACCCGAGAAAGCCGCCTTGCCATGTGGCAGGCGCAACATGTCAAGGCGCTGCTGGAGCAACTCGGGCATCAGGTCAGCCTGCTGGGCATGACAACGCTGGGTGATCAGATACTGGATCGCACGCTGAGCAAGGTCGGCGGCAAGGGCTTGTTCGTAAAGGAACTGGAAGTGGCGCTGGACGAAGGCCGGGCCGACCTGGCCGTGCACTCGCTTAAGGATGTGCCGATGGAGTTGCCCGAGGGTTTCTGTCTGGCCTGCGTGATGGAGCGCGAAGACCCGCGTGACGCTTTTGTCTCCAATCGCTATGCCAATCTGGCGGCGCTGCCGCAAGGCGCCCTGGTGGGCACTTCCAGCCTGCGCCGCGTCGCGCTGCTGCGCGCTGTGCGACCGGACCTGAGAATCGAGCCGCTGCGCGGCAACCTGGACACACGGCTGCGCAAGCTCGACGAAGGCCAGTACGACGCCATCGTGCTGGCAGCGGCCGGTCTCAAGCGGTTGGGCCTGAGCGAGCGCATTCGCGACACCTTTGAGCCGGTCCAGATGCTGCCTTCAGCCGGGCAGGGGGCCCTGGGCATTGAGGTGCGCAGTGCGCGTACCGATGTGATCGCGGCACTGGCGCCGCTGGTGCACCAACGCACCTGGCTGGCGGTGGCGGCGGAGCGCGCGGTCAGCCGCGCCATGGGCGGCAGTTGCTCAATGCCGCTGGCCGCTTTCGCCACGCTCGATGCTGACACCTTGACAATCAACGCCGCCTGGGGTGACCCGGAGGGTGTGCTGGAACTGGTGGGCGTTCGCGCCAGCGCCAGCGTCACCGATCTGGCTGGTGCTGTGGCACTGGGCACGCGCGTGGCGGCTGATCTGCGTGCCGGTGTCACGGCCAAAGGGGGCTCGGTCCCGCTTCCAGGTGCGGCGCAAGGCCCGGTCTGATGACGCGTGTCATCGTCACCCGTCCCGCGCCAGAAGCGCAGCGTTGGGTGCGCGAACTGGCGGCACAGGGTTTTGATGCGCAGTGCCTGCCCCTGATTGAAATCAAGCCGAGCGGGCAGACCGCCGAGCTGGAACGGGCCTGGCAGCAACTGGCGGCTTATGCGGCGGTCATGTTCGTCAGCGGCAATGCGGCGACTTGTTTTTTCGCGAGTGCTGGCGCGCTGGCGTCAGCCTTTGGCGCGCTACCGGGTGACAAGCCTCGCGCCTGGGCAACCGGACCTGGCACGGCGCGCGCCCTGCTGCGCGCCGGTGTGGCGCCGCACTGCCTGGATGCGCCGGCGGCGGACGCTGGACAGTTTGATTCAGAAGCGCTGTGGCGGCAGGTGGCGGCACAGGTTGGTGCCGGCGCGCGGGTTCTGATCGTGCGGGGCGCCGACGTTGCCGACAGCGACAGCGAAAGTGCCGCCCAGGGTTCCGGGCGGGATTGGTTTGCACGGCAGGTGGCGGCAGCAGGTGGGCAGGTTGATTGGGTGGTGTCCTACCAGCGGCATGCTCCAACCCTTGACGTCAGCGCGCAAGCGCTGGCGAAGCAGGCCGCCAGCGATGGTTCGGTCTGGTTGTTCAGCAGTGCACAAGCGCTGGCCAATTTGCGTGCTGTGCTGCCGGGACAAAGCTGGGCTGGCGCGCGCGCGCTGGCAACGCATCCGCGCATTGCGCAGGCGGCCAGGGCAGCAGGTTTTGCTGTTGTTTTCGAGTCGCGCCCGACCCTGGCGGATGTGACCGTAGCGCTCGGCCAGCACTTTAAAACTTAAAATAAGCCCATGAACTCATCCCTTGATGCCGAACCGCCTGCCCCGGCCGGTGCGACGGCGTCCCCAGGCGCAGCCGAACCGGTAGCCGGCTCGGGCACGCCGCGCTGGCTGCTCATCGTGCTGGCGTTGCTGGCCACGCTGGCTTTGTTGTCCAGCGTGCTGTTATGGCAAAAGCTCTCCTCGATTCAGGAGCAACTGGCACGCCAGAGCGCCGATGCCGGCAGCCAATCGACCGAGGCGCGTGCGGTTGCCAAGCAGGCGCAGGAAATGGCGCGCGAGGCGGCGGCCCGGGTTGCGGTATTTGATGCGCGCCTGAGCGAGGTCGCCCTACAGCGCACGCAGCTCGAAGAGTTGATGCAGAGTCTGTCGCGCTCACGCGATGAGAACATGGTGGTGGATATTGAGTCGGCGATCCGTCTGGCGCAGCAACAGGCGCAACTCACCGGCAGCGTGGAGCCGCTGCTGGCAGCGCTCAAGAGTGCTGATCAGCGCGTTGCCCGCGCCGCCCAGCCGCGTCTGACGCCGCTGCAGCGGGCCATTGCGCGCGACATCGACCGCGTCAAGTCAGCTGCGGTCAGCGACACGCCGGGCTTGTTGGTCAAGCTCGATGAACTGGTGCATCTGGCCGACGAACTGGTGTTGGCCAATGCGGTGGCGCAAGCTAACGCGGCAGCCGCGCAGCGCGCGCAGGGCGCCGAGAGTCCGGTCTGGTGGCAGCGCGCCTTGCAGGTGCTGCGCGATGAGACGCGCATCCTTTTGCGGGTGAGTCGTGTCGAGCAGCCTGAAGCGGCGCTGCTGTCACCCGAGCAGTCGTTTTTCCTGCGTGAGAACTTCAAGCTCAAACTGCTCAATGCGCGGCTTGGTTTGCTGGCGCGCCAGCTTGAATCTTCGCGTGCCGATCTGGCTGCGGCGGCACTGTCGCTGAACAAGTATTTTGACGCCAGCTCGCGTAAGACCCAGACCGCTGCCGCCCTGCTGCAGCAGGTGCAATCCCAGATGAAGACGCTGCAATTGCCGCGTGTTGACGACACCCTGACAGCGTTGACCACGGCTGCCGCCGGCAGATAGCGATGCGCGCGGCTCTGTGGTTCCTGGCGTTGTTTGGCATGGCGGTTGCCATTGCGCTGTTTGCCGGCAACAACCAGGGCACGATCACGCTGTTCTGGCCGCCGTACCGGGTTGATGTGTCACTCAATCTGGTTTTGTTGCTGCTGGCGCTGCTGTTCTTCGTTCTGCATGTGGCGCTGCGTGCGCTGGCCGCCCTGTTCGCGATACCGGGGCAGGCGCAGCGCTGGCGCATTCAGCACCATGAGCGTGCGCTGCACACGGCCCTGCTCGATGCGCTATCGCACCTGGTGGCGGGGCGTTTTATCCGTGCGAAAAAGGCGGCTGAAGCAGTGCTGGCACGGGAAAGCGCGATGGCCAGCAACGGTGAAACCCTGACTTATTCGGCGCGCTTGCGCACGCTGTCACACTTGCTGGCGGCCGAGAGCGCACAGGTGTTGCAGGACAAGAGCGCGCGCGAGACGCATTTCCGCCAGGCGCTGGAACAGGCATCCAAGCGGGAGGCGCAGGAAATGCGCGAGGGTGTGCAATTGCGCGCTGCGCGCTGGGCGGTGGAAGACCGCGACGCGCCGGCTGCACTGCAGTGGCTTGACGAATTGCCGCAGGGTGCGGCGCGGCGCACACTCGCGTTGCGCCTGCGTTTGAAGGCGGCACGGATGGCGCGCCAGACTTATCTGGCACTGGAAACGGCGCGGCTGTTGGCCAAGCACCGTGGTTTTTCAGAGGTGGCTGGCGTGGGCATCGTGCGCGGCCTGGCGCTGGAGTACGTGGCGACGGCGCACGATCCGCAACAAATGCAAACCATCTGGCGTCAACTCGACGAGGCCGAACGCGCCACACCCGAAGTCGCAGTGGCGGCGTGCCGGCGCATGTTTGAGCTCGGTGGTGAGGTCGTGTCAACCCTGAACTGGCTGCTGCCGGTATGGGAGCGCATGGTGACACGAACCGGCGCCTTGACCGACGCCCAGCGGGTCGCGCTGACGCAGGTGCTGGTGAGCGGTTTTGCACAGGCTGGCGGCACGCCTGATGCGCAGTGGCTGACCCGTATCGAGCAAGCGCAAATGTCCAATCCAGCGGACGCCGTTTTGCAGTATCTCGCCGGCATTACCTGCATGCGGCTGCAACTGTGGGGAAAGGCCCAGCAGTTGCTCAAGCAGGCACTGCCGCGTTTGAAGGACACGACGCTGGAGCGCAATGCCTGGACTGCGTTGGCCGAACTGGCCGAGCAGCGTGGTGACGCTGTGGCTGCGACCGACGCCTGGAAAAAAGCAGCGCGGGTTTGAACTGCGGTGTACCGGCGCAGGGCCGGTTCTGTCAGCTTGGTGTCGTGACGTCTACTTGGGCGCGCTGGTATCAAACGTGATGGGTGCCTTGATCAGCGCCGCATGGCAACTTCCAAGACCGACCACATTGACCCGTATCTGCGTGCTGGCATCGATGGCGCGCAAGGCAATTTCGCGCGCGCCGCCACGCCCCACCGTCGGGAAGTAGGCGCTCAGGTAGGAGCGTCCCATCGTCGCGCTACCGTTGGCGTCAACATAGAGAAACTCACGCACGCGGGTAATGGTTGCCGCACACACGGTGCGAAATGATTCGGCCGGAACTTTTCGCACGGCGATGACGAGGTCGAGCTTGTCCGGATCAATCTTGTAGGCGACGCCCGCACCTTCAATCGGCGCCGGCCAGTTCTTGATGGCGTTGAGGGCAACCTCGAGCTTGAATGTTCCGAACTCGAGCTTGGACACCTGGGCCGCGCGCAGGTCGTCGAGTGGCGTTGCGCGGGCGGCGCTGCTCCAGACGCAGGCCAGCGCCAGAAGCACAAGGACCCGCCACGCGTTCGTTGTCAGTCTGGGCGCAGTACAAACTGTGCTCAAGGTAGTGCGAGTCAGTGTGCTCGCCGCGCTCAGTGGGGTCATGGGATTCTCTTGGAAGCGGGGGGTGGCACATTCTAAAGGCCGCATCTTTGACGGGCCGTTTCCGAGCGGGTGCGATACTTAAAACCCTATGGACGAAGCAGCCCGCAAAGAACGCCGTCGCCGCACCGTGGTTTTGTCCATTGTGGTGGCGACCTATGCGCTGTCATTTTTCCAGCGCTTTGCGCCGGCCGGAATTGCCAGCGATCTGGCGGTGGCGTTCCACACCACGGCGGCTTCGCTGGGCGCACTCGCGGCGACCTACTTCTATGTCTACACGCTGATGCAGGTGCCCACCGGCATTCTGGTCGACACCCTGGGGCCGCGGCGGATTTTGCTGATCGGTGGACTGATAGGTGGTGGCGGTAGTTTGATATTCGGGCTGGCGCCCAGTCTGGAACTGGCGCTGCTCGGGCGCACGCTGGTTGGGCTCGGTGTCTCGGTGACTTTCATCGCCATGCTCAAGATCATTGCCGTTTCTTTCGACGAGCGGCGTTTTGCCACCTTGGTCGGGCTGTCGATGTTGATTGGCAATTTGGGTTCGGTGCTGGCGGGGGCGCCGCTTTCGTGGCTTGCGCAACTCAGCGGTTGGCGCAGCATCTTTGTTGCGTTGGCCGGGGTTTCGATCTTGCTGGGCATCGCCTGCTGGGTGCTGGTGCGCGAGCGAGCGGCGCCGACCGGCCAGGCGCAAGTGAAGCCGCAATTTGACCGAGCGCTGATTCTGGCCGGGCTGCGCTCGGTGCTGCGCAACCGCGATACCTGGCCCACGGTGTGGGTCAACTTCGGCATCTGCGGCAGCTTCTTTGCATTCGCGGGACTTTGGGCAACACCTTTTTTGACGCAGGCGCAGGGCATGACGCGCGCTATTGCGGCCAACCACGTCAGTCTTTATTTCGTCGGTTTTGCAATCGGCTGTGTGGTCATCGGAACGCTGTCGGATCGGCTCGGATCGCGCAAGCCGGTGCTGATTGCGAGCAGCCACCTCTATCTGCTGATCTGGTTGCTCCTGCTCTGGGGTCCGGTGCTGCCCCTGATGGCGAGCTACGCTCTGTATGCCCTGATGGGTCTGGTCACCGCCAGCTTTACGCTGACCTGGGCTTGTGTGAAGGAGGTCAATGCGCCTGCGTTTTCGGGCATCTCGACCAGCGTAACCAACATGGCGGGCTTCCTCGCTGGTGCCATATTGCAGCCGCTGGTTGGTTGGGTGATGGACCGCAGTTGGCAAGGTGGCCTGACCAGCGCCGGCGCGCGCTTGTTTACCCCGCAGGACTACCACGCCGGTCTGTTGCTGCTGCTGGCACTGGCAGCGTTGGGGACCCTCGCAAGCTGGTGGATACGTGAAACGGGTTGCCGCAATATCTGGAAACCCGCGCCGTAGCGGCGGCTAGGGGTGGTGTTGATTGGATGTGTGTGGGGGACAGGGGTGCAGCGGGAGCGGCTGTTTGGAACTGGCTCTCAATAGCAGTCTTTCGCTCTTGTTTTGGAATTTGATCCGCGGCTCGCGGAAATGCGATGAGCATCCAGTTCGCCCGGCATGCCGCGCATAATGCGCTGGTCAAATTGATGGCAGGGTGCAATCGTTCGCCAGCGAGTGCGATGAAACGGAAGACATGAACAAAGACATCCTGAGCGTGACGATCGATTTGGAACGGATCAGCATCGGCGGCAGTGTCTTCTGGAACAACCGCGACTGGTTTCTGCCCCACTTGCCGTCCTGCATTCAGGGCAAGTTGGTGGCCTTGTCCGATGGATGTGAGCTGGTGCCGGCATGCCTGCGTGAGCGCGCCGGCGACTTTGGCGCACTGGCGCTGGTGGTTTAGTCATTCCAACCCGGTTTCGGAGAAATACATGTGGCGCATCGTGTTCCTGCTGGTTCAACTTTTTGCAACGCCCGCTTATCCCGGCAGTGCTGCGGCCGAAATGTCGATGCTGCACGCGCAGGGCAGCCGTTGGGTCAACGCCCAGGGTCAGCAGGTCAATCTCAAAGGTGCCAATCTGGGCAATTGGTTGATGCTGGAATTCTGGATGATGGGTCAGGAAACGCAGGCGATAAACGACCAGTGCACGCTTGAAGCCACATTCGACAAACGGTTTGGCTATGCGCAACGTGAGCGCCTGATGAAACTGTTTCGAGAAAACTGGATCATGCAGCGCGACTGGGACATGCTGGCCAGTCTCGGGCTCAACCTTGTACGCCTGCCCTTTATCTGGAGTCTGGTCGAGGACGAAAAAAATCCGCGCCACCTGCGTGCCGATGCCTGGCATTACCTGGATGAGGCACTCGCGCAGGCCGAGGCTCGCGGCCTGTATGTGATTCTGGATTTGCACGGCGCCGTTGGCAGTCAGGGAACCGAGCACCACAGCGGTTGCGCCAATAAGAACCTGTACTGGAACACGCCCGAGTACCAGGAGCGCACAACCTGGCTGTGGGAGCAGGTCGCAAGTCGCTACAAAAACCGCGCAGCTGTCGCTGGCTACAGCTTGCTCAACGAGCCCTGGGGCAGCACGCCTGAACAAATGGCAACCGTGATGAAAAAGCTCTACGCCAGCGTGCGCGCCGTTGATCCGAACCACGTCATCATCTTTCCGGGGCACCACAGCGGCATTGATGCCTACGGCAAACCGAAGGAGCAGGGCCTGCACAACGTCGCTTTTGAAATGCATTTTTATCCGGGTCATTTTGGCTGGGGCAAGCCCGGCTTGGAGGTGCACCGTGACTGGCTCCAATGTGCTGCCAAAGGCGACGGCAGCTGTGAGTGGAACGCGCGCCTGATCGGTTTGGACACGCCGTTTTTTGTCGGTGAATTTCAGCCCTGGGCCGATATGGACAACGAACTGGGCGGGCAGATCACCCGCGTCAGCTTTGATGCCTACGCCAGCTACGGTTGGGCTTCGGCGCTCTGGTCCTACAAGATGATGGGCAACGCGGGCGGGCAGGGTAAAGGCAACTGGGGTGTGGTCACCAATTCGGTCGCTGACAAAGTGCCAGCACTGGATTTTGCGACAGCACCGCTGCTGGAGATTGAGCGCTTGTTCAAACAGTTTGGCAGCGTAGCTTACGAGCCCCATCCGGGTATCGTCAAATGGATTGGCAGCGCCGTTCCGCCCACGCCTTTCAAACCGGACTGATGGCAGAAATCGGATTAAATATTTCCAAAACCTAGGGTTTCTACGCGTGTTTTTCGCAGTTTTCGGATGCTAAAGTCGCCCAAACTGGAAACGTTTCCAGTTTTTTGAACCTACAAATTAATCCGAGATCCTAGGAGTACTTGAATGAAAAGTTCCGCTTCACCGCGTAGTCACCAAGCCGTTCGGCAGCATGCTGTTCTGCGCATCAGTCCGATTGCGGCGGCTTGTTCAAGCCTGCTGTTCGCGATGAGCGGAGCCTATGCGCAAAGCGCCAATCTGAGTGCCGTTACCGTGACCGGTATCCGCGCTGGTATCGAGAGTTCGATTGCCGTCAAGCGCAATTCGGA
>CAITXW010000211.1 GCA_903896425.1 uncultured beta proteobacterium
CGATCGACGAGGAGATCGCCAAGGCCCTGCGGCGCCGGGTTGAACTCAAATCGGGGGGCTACCTGATCGTGGACCAGACCGAAGCGCTGACGACGGTCGACGTCAACACCGGCGGCTTCGTTGGCGCACGCAACTTCGACGATACGATTTTCAAGACCAACCTGGAAGCAGCGCAGGCCATTGCGCGCCAACTGCGGCTGCGCAATCTGGGTGGCATCATCATCGCTGACTTCATCGACATGGTGCGCGAGGACCACCGCGAGGCGGTTCTGGCAGAGTTTCGCAAACAACTTGCGCGCGACCGCGTCAAGACCATGGCCGGCGGTTTTTCTCAACTCGGCCTGGTCGAGATGACGCGCAAGCGCACGCGTGAATCGCTGGCCCACATGCTGTGCGAACCGTGCCCGAGCTGCGAAGGCAAGGGCATCGTCAAGACCGCGCGCAGCGTCACCTACGACATCTTTCGCGAGATCCTGCGCGAAGCGCGCCAGTTCAATCCGCGCGAGTTCCGCGTCGTCGCGTCACCCAAGGTGATCGAGCTGTTCCTGGACGAGGAAAGCCAGCATCTGGCAGGCCTGAGCGAGTTCATCGGCAAGCCGGTGTCGCTGCAGAGCGAGGCGGCGATGGGGCAGGAGCAGTACGACATCGTGCTCTTGTAGACCCATGCGCATCGCTGTCCTGAGTCGGGTTTTCTCAAGGTCGGGGGGCGGTGCCGAGAGCTACGCTGTGGCCCTGGTCGAGGAACTGGCCGAGCGGCACGAAATCCATGTTTTTTCCCAGCAATCGAATCAGCCGGTGGCGGGTGTCGGTTATCACCGCGTCCTGTGCCTGGGCCGCAAGCCGCGCTGGCTCAATCAACTGGTGTTTGCGTTCGACAGCTGGCGCCAGACACGCAGCGGTTTTGATATCGTTCATTCACACGAGAACACTTGGCACGGACAAATCCAGACCATCCATGTGCGGCCGCTTCGACTCAATCTGTTTGTTGGGCGCAGCGGCATTGGCCGCTTGCTGCGATGGGTCAAAGTTGCCTTGAGTCCGCGTTTGCTGACCTACGTTTGGCTCGAAGCTGCGCGCTTCCAGGCGCGCAGCGTCGTGGCTAGTTCGGAGAATTTGCGTCTGGAGTGCGAACAGGCCTATCCGGTGTGTCGTGATGCGGTAGCGGTCATCACACCCGGCACGCACGTAGCGCCGGATGGTCTGTCACCCACGCAGGCGCGCCAGCAGTTGAGTCTGCCAGTGCGAGCCCGGCTGCTGCTCTTTGTTGCCAACGACTACGCGCGCAAGGGGCTTGACGCCTTGCTGCTGGCAATGACGCAGCTGGCATCGGACATTGAACTGTTGGTCGCAGGCAATCCCAAGACCGCGCCGAAATACCGGCAACAGGCGCAGCAGTTGGGCCTCAAGGAGCGTGTGCATTTTCTGGGCTCGGTGGATGATCTGGCACCGCTCTATTGCGCAGCCGACTGCCTGGTGCACCCGACGCTGGAAGATAGCTATGCGATGGTTGTACTCGAAGCGATGGCCCATGGCCTGCCGGTGGTGGTGAGCGGGCCCGCGCATTGCGGCATATCGCGCCAGCTTGTTGACGGTGTGCAAGCGCTGTTGCTGGCGGACCCAAAAGACGCAACGGTGCTGGCCGTTCGGATCGCGTCGGTGCTGGGCGACGCAGCGCTGGCGGCACGCCTGCGCGAGAGCGGTCTGGGGTTTGCCAGGCAACATTCCTGGCGGGAGGTCGCCCTACAATATGAGGCACTGTACTCGCGACACCAATGACCACTAAAGTGACACAACGCTGGCTCGTCATCAGCCATGCCTTCAATATGGATGGCCGCGCCGCGAGTCACACCATTACCGACAAGTTGCCGCATCTGGCACGCGCCGGTGTTGAGGTGGTCGTGCTCAGCGGCGTTTCCGGCGAACATGACGCCTTGCTGGCGCACTACCAACTCTGGCCGGCGGGGCCGGCTGGCATCCGTTTTGAACTGCGCCACGTGTTGCGCAAGCGCTGGGGCAGCGGTTTGCGCTATCGCGCTGCCATGTTGCTGGCGTCCCTGTTTCTGGTGCCCGGGATGCTGATCGAGAAACTTCTGCGCCCGGTGGAAAGCTCCTGGTCCTGGTGGCTCAGTGCCTACCTGAAGGGGCGCAGCCTGGCGCGCGACAAACCATTTGACCTGATCTACTCGACCGGCGGTGCATTTGCTGCGCACATGGCCGGACGCGCCTTGAAGCGCGCAACCGGCACACCCTGGCTGGCCGAGGTGCACGACCCGATGGTCGTACCCGGGACCACACCGACGACAAGGCGCCAGAAAATGCAGGCAAAAGTGGAGCGCCAGATTTGCACAGACGCCGACATCGCGATCTGGTTTACGGACCAGGCACTCGCCAGCGCCAAAGAGCGGCACCCGCAGATGGCGCAGCGCGGCAAGGTGATGCTGCCGGGCATCGACCGGCCGTTCGAGGCATTGCCACCCTATCAGCCGGGGCCGAAATTCGTATTGGGGCATTTTGGTTCGCTCTCACCAACGCGGCATCTGGGCCCGATCATCGCGGCGCTGGACCTGCTGGCCGTGCGCCGCCCCGAACTCGTGGCAGCAACGGAACTGCACGTTTATGGCGGGGCGCTGGACGTGATTTCATCCGGCGCGCTGGCCGCCTCGCGCGTTGGCCATTGCCTGCGTGACTTCGGTCGCGTCGAAGCTGATCCCGCTACCGGTTTGAGCGGGCGCGAGCAGATCTTGCACCGCATGCGGGGGGTCGATGTGCTGCTACTCTTGCACGGCGAGGACGCCATGTGTTCGGAGTACTTTCCGTCCAAGATGTACGAATACCTGTGGATGCAGCGCCCGATTCTGGCCGTGGTGCATCGCAACCCGCAAATGGCAGAGTTGCTGCGTGGTCAAGGCCATGCTGCGGTTCGGTCGGGTGACGATGCCCGTAACAGCGCCGATGTGAGCGGCGAACTGGCGGACGCACTGGAACAACTTTTCGAACGCTGGCAGAGCACTGGTCTGGTAGACAGCGGCCGGGTCAGTCCTTACACCACTGAAGCGGCGGTCACGCAACTGCTGGGCTGGGTGGCCCACCTGCCGATTTCACGCGCCTGATGCCAGTCCTGCTGACGCTCGTGGTTCTGAGTTTTCGCAACTTTGATGCGACCACGCGCGTCTGCCTGGAGTCTTTGCAGCCCTGGCTGATTGATCCCGAGGTCGAAGTGCTGGTGGTGGAGAACGGCTCGCCAGATGACTCGCCTGCCAAGCTTGCGCAGTGGAGTGCCCTGCACCCAAGCGTGCAATGCCTGGTCAGCGCGACCAACCGCGGTTTTGCCGGTGGCATGAACTACGGCGTGGCGCAGGCGCAAGGTGATTGGGTGCTGCTGGTCAACAATGACACGGTCTTTCCGGCACTGGCCATCGACGCTCTCAAGCGCGTGATCCGCGAACTGCCGTCGGATGTTGCCATGCTCGGGCCCGTGACCAATGTGGCCGGCAACGGCCAGCGTCTCTGGAAGCCCGATGCCTCCCATTCCGAATGGCTGCAGATTGGGCGCACGCTGCATGAGACACCGACGCAGCGCCTGATGCCGGTTTACCGCTGCGATTTTTTCTGCATCGCCATCCGGCGCGATGTCTGGAATCAACTGAGCGGACTGGACCTGGCTTTTGGCCTGGGCTATTACGAAGACTTTGATTTCAGCCTGCGTTTGCGCCAGGCCGGTTATCAGCAGGCAATCACCGAAGATGTCTTTGTTCTGCACCTGGGCAGCGCCACCTTCAAGACCAGCGGCGGCGCCAAGGCGCTGATGAAACGCAACAAGAAATTGCTGCGCAGCAAGCACCCGGATGCCCGCTTTGAGCACACCCGCCTGGGCAACCTCGCCATCCTGCAGGCCTATGAAGAAATCAGGGCGGCTGGCCAGTGGACGCCGGCCCTGGAACTGCGGCGCAGCCTGCGCGTCGGTGCGCTGCAGGGCGATGCGCCGCGCAGTTTTTTCAAGAAGTGGCTGTGGAAAAAGAAGGTCGCCCGGTTTCGCGACGATTCAGCTTCAGGATCTACCCAGTCCGCGTCGTAGGCGCCGCGCCAAGCGTGACGACCAACTGCCGCCTTCGCGTGGCCAATCCATTTCGCGCTCCCAGGCTGATTGGTAGATGACGCCGCTGTAGAGCTGCGCGAGCTGCGCCGCGTCGATACCGGCGTGACGGTCGCGGTCCAGTTGCCAGGCGTAGTGGTAGACCTTGAACAGAGGCTGGCACGGCATAAGGGGAATGGCCTGGTAGCGCAGCAGGGCCTCGCCATACCAGCGCGCCTCCTGTGGCACCTGCACAATGGCGTCAAGCAGGCTCATGGCGTGTGGTGCAAGAAACTGGGTCTCCAGGCTTTCCCAGACCGCCTTGTGCCAGAGCACCGGAAAAGGACCGAAGGCGTAGGCCCGGCCCGCGCGCTCAAACCGGCCCTGTACCGCTTTCGCCTCAGCAAAAAAGTTGTGCAGAACTTCAGGTTTGCGCGCCACCAGTGCGGCGTCCAGCAATTCATGGCTTTCGTCCATGACGCTGTACGGGAGACCGCTTTCGCACAGGAACTCGCTGCGCTGGAAGGGGCGTATGAAGACGGCATCCGAGTCCAGGCACAGGTAGCTGTCAGTAATGCCGAGCCGCCAGAACTCTGACTTGACGATTTGTTGCGACAGGTTGCCCGGCAAGGACGCGAGCCGGGCCTGATCGATTTTCGGGTTGCACCGGACAATCAGTTCGTCGGCAATCACATCAACACCGAGGCCCGCGAGATGTTCCCGGAACAGCGCAACATCCGCTTGCGGCGCCGAGAGATGGAAGGCGATGTTGTCGGTATTGAATTGCCGCACGGATTGGGCCAGACGCACCGCCCGCTTTAGATCGGCGCGATAGCTTTTGCAATACAGGACTAGGGACATGGCTTCAACTGAATCCGGCAGGGGATGCGAGGGTGGGCTTGCGCGCCGACAGCAGGAACTGTTTGGCCAGCAGGTCGCCAAGCCCGAGGCGCGTGAGCAGACGCTTTTGCCAGCGGTCGGTTTCCGTTCCGATGAGCGCAGTAAGCTTCGCACCGGCAGTCTGGGCCAATTCGATCGCGCTTTCACGGGTAAAGAAGCGCAGATGGGTGCGGTCCAGAGTGCCTGAATCGGTGTAAGTGAACTGTCCACGAAACGCCAGGTTTGCGATGATGTGGTAGTTGCGCAGGTTGGGCACGCTGACGATCAAAGTGCCACCCGGTTTGAGCAGACGGTCGAGCCGGCGTATGGCCTCCCAGGGGTTGACCAAATGTTCAAGCACATCGAGGCACAGCAGTAAGTCGATGGAGTGTTCGGCAATGTCGGGCAACTCTTTCTCGATATCGAGTTTGAAGAACTGGTCGATGACGCCGCCGCTGACTGCCAGATCGGTGTAGGGTTCGACACCGGCAACCCAGTTGCAATACCCTGCTTTCTTGAGCCATGCCAGCGTGTGCCCGCCCGAGCAGCCGATCTCCAGCGCACGCAGGCCCACGCTGCTTTTTGCAGGCAGCAGGGGCTCGATGTCCGTGCGTGCGTTTGAAAAGTAGCCGACGTCTTTTTCTGAGTACAGATTCATGTTGGTTCAGCCACGACGGTCTTCATAGGAGGTCATGATCTTCAGCGCGAATTGCGGCAGGCTGCTTGCCCGCGCCACCATGATGCGCCGCAGCGCGTATGGGTCGTCATCGGCGTGCGTGCGACCGCGGCGCATCGTGGTCGCGGTGTGGTAGCCCGCCTGCTTCGCCATATTGCCGTGTTCCGGGGTGAAGCGGCCGTACGGATAGCAGAAATGCCGGACTTCGCATCCGAGGCTGTTTTCCAGTTCCAGTCTGGAGTCGGCAATTTCGGTGCGTGCGGCGTCGGCTTCAAGTTGGGTCAGGTCGGCGTGGCTGCGTGTGTGCGAGCCGATTTCCATGCCGGCGTGCAGCCAGTCGCGGCATTCCTCAATTGTCATCAGGGGCTTTTGCGCCACGCCGTTTTCCAGGTCCCAACTGTTGCTGGCGCCGAGCATACCGCTTACGGCATAGCAGGTGGCGCTGAAACCATTTTTTTTCAGCACCGGCAGGGCGTATTGCAGGTTGTTCCGATAGCCGTCATCAAACGTGATGCCGACGACACGCCCCTGCTGTTCACCCTTCAAATAGGGTTCAAGCTGGCGCATCGACAAGCCCCGGTAGCCCAGGCACTTCAGGACAAACATCTGGCGCGCAAACGAGGCAGGCGAGACGATCAGTCCGCGCAGCGGCGTACCGCGTGGTGGTGGCGTATCGATCTGGTGGTAGGTGAGGATCGGAATGCTCATTCTTGCAGCCGGTTCAGGTTCGCGTAGTAGCCGGCGGCGCGCAGCAGTTCGGCGTGGGTGCCGGTTTCAACGATACGACCATGGTCGAGCACTACGATGCAATTCGCATGTTCGATGGTGCTCAGGCGGTGCGCGATGACCAGGGTTGTGCGGTTCTTCATCAGCACGGCCAGCGCGGCCTGCACCTGGCGCTCCGATTCCGTGTCGAGCGCCGAGGTGGCTTCGTCGAGGATCAGGATCGGCGCGTCTTTGAGCAGGGCGCGCGCAATGGCCAGACGCTGGCGTTGCCCGCCCGAGAGCTTGGCGCCGTTCTCGCCAATGAAGGTGTCGAGCCCATCGGGTAGTCGCTCGATGAAGTCCCAGGCGTTGGCGGCGCGCGCCGCCGCTATTACCTGCTCGCGGCTGCAGTTTTGCAGGGAGCCATAGGCAATATTCGCTGCAACCGTATCGTTGAACAAGACAACGTTCTGGCTCACCAGGGCAATGTTCTGGCGCAGGCTCAAAAGCGTGATGTCGTTGATGTCGAGGCCGTCGATCAGGATGCGGCCCGAGGTTACCGGGTAAAAGCGCGGGATCAGCGCACCAATCGTGGTCTTGCCGCCGCCGGATGCGCCAACCAGGGCCACGATCTGTCCGGCGCCAACCTGAAAGCTGATGTCGTTGAGGGCCATGCGTTCTGCGCCGGGATAGCGGAAACTGACATGGTCAAAGCGGATGTCGCCCTTGCTTCGAAGTTGTTGCTGGCCGCTGTCGTGTTCCGGTGTCGTGTCCAGCAGCTCGAAAATACTCTCCGAAGCTGCGAGGCCGCGCTGAATCGTCGAGTTCACGGTGGTCAGTTGCTTGATCGGAGAAATCAACAGCAGCATGGCGGTGATGAACGCAATGAAGCTACCGGCTGAGCCGGCCGCCTGAGCGCTGGCCTGATTCAAGGCCATGAAGGTGATGATGGCGACGGCCACTGATGCGGCGATGTGCGTGATCGGGGTCACGGCCGAGGCCGGGATCGCTTCACGCATCAGGGCGCGGCGAAATTGCTCCGAGTCGTCAAAGAAGCGCTGTTGCTGGCGAGCCTGGCCGCCAAAGATTTTCACCACCTGCTGCGCTGCGACGGTTTCTTCGATCGTGTGCGACATGGCGCGCATCGCCCTCAGCGTGAGTTTGCTGGCAGCACGCATTCGCGTGCTGAAGGACTTGACGCTAAAGGCAATCACCGGCCCGACAGCCAGCGTGATGAGGGTGAGTTTCCAGTCAAGGTAGAGCAGGTAGCAGATCAGCGCCAGCGCGGTCAGCGACTCGCGCACCAGGGTGATCAGTGCGCTGGTCGCAGCGTCAGTCACGTTGCTGACGTCATAAACCAGGCGCGAAATCAGTTGACCGGCCGAGTTTTCGTCAAAGTGATGTGTCGGCAGCACCAGGAGTTTGGCAAACAGCGCGCGGCGCAACTGGGTGACAAAGCGGCTTGAGATCCACATCATCAGGTAGCCGGTGCAATAAACGATGACGCTTCGCACCAGGAACAGGCTCACGATGCCCACTGGTATCAGCCAGATCATGCGCGGATCCTTGGCCTGGAAGCCGTTGTTCAGCAGGTACTTCATGATGGCCGGAAACATCGGCTCGGTCGCGGCCGTCGCCACCATGCCCAGAACGGCCAGCAGCAATGCCTTCCAGTAGGGACGAACGTATGACAGGAGCCGGCCGTACAGGACCCGATTGCTGGGAGAAATGGATTTCGTCATCTGTGAATGCGCTGCAGTGCCTGTTCGTTTTCAGCCGTTGATCAGACGGGTCTTCGACCCGTGAGCACAAAGAGATTATGACGTCAACTTGCTACACTCAGCCGATGCCTCTTTCCGTCATTGTGATCACCCATAACGAAAGTGCAAACATCCGGGACTGCCTCTTGAGCCTGGCCTTTGCCGACGAAGTGGTGGTGCTCGATTCCGGCAGTACCGACGGCACGCCCGATATGGCGCGTGCTTTGGGTGCTGTGGTCCATACCAGCGCCGACTGGCCAGGGTTCGGGCCGCAAAAGAACCGGGCCCTTCAGTTTGCCCGTTTTTCGTGGGTGCTGTCGGTGGATGCCGACGAGCGCGTCTCAAGCGAACTTGCCAGCCAGATTCAGGCCGTCGTTGCGGCGAACAAGGATCAGGCCTTTGAGATTCCACGCCTGACGCAATTTTGCGGTCGCTGGATACACCACTGTGGCTGGACGCCTGACCATGTGTTGCGGCTCTTCCAGCGCGGCACGGCGCGCTTCAGTGATGATCTGGTGCACGAGCGGGTCTTGCTGGCGCAGGGCACGCCGGCACGCCTGACCCAGCCCTTGCTGCATTACAGCTACCCGACGCCCGCACATTACTGGCGCAAGCTCGAACAGTACAGCCAGGCTTGGGCGCAGCAGCGCTTTGCACGCGGCCAGAAGACGTCGATGTTGCGGGCGGCGTTGGCAGGGGTGGTAGCATTCCTGCGCAGCTATTTGTTTCGCCTCGGGTTTTTGGATGGTGCCATGGGATTCGCCGTGTGCGCCATGCAGGCGCAGGCTGCCTTTGGAAAATATTTCGCTTTGTATTGCCTGAATCAGAAAAATGACACTTGACACCTTGTTGCGCTGGCCAGCTTTGCTTCGCATTTTTGCAATGGGTCTGGCCATGCTTGGCGCCGCGTCAGTGCAGGCGCAATTCCGGGTTGACGTCGCCGGCATCGGTTTGAACCAGTTGCCCGTTGCGGTATCGGCCTTTCGCGGCGAGGACGCGGCGCCGCAAAAGATCGCCGCCATCGTGCAGGCCGATCTGGAGCGCAGCGGCCAGTTTCGGGCGGTTGATGCCGCCGGCGGGATTCTGGATGAATTGAGCCGGCCCGACGTGACGCTGTGGCGCCAAAAGGGCGCTGATTCGCTGGTTTCGGGCAGCGTCGCGCGACTGGCCGATGGTCGTTACGACGTACGTTTCAGACTCTGGGACGTGGTGCGTGGGCAGGACCTGGGGGGCCAGAGTTACGCCGTCACGCAGGGTGATTTGCGGTTGGCGGCGCACCGCATCGCTGATTTTGTTTACGAAAAGCTCACGGGCGACAAGGGCGCTTTTTCGACCCGCATCGCTTACGTCACCAAGGCGGCGCAGCGCTACCAACTGTGGGTCGCGGACGCCGATGGCGAGAACGCCCAGTCGGCGCTGGCCAGCCCCGAGCCCATCATTTCGCCGGCCTGGTCGCCCAATGGCAACCAGCTGGCCTATGTGTCTTTTGAATCGCGCAAGCCGGTGGTTTACAGCCACGACGTGGCCAGTGGCAAGCGCCGCCTGATCGCCAACTTCAAGGGCTCCAACAGTGCGCCGGCCTGGTCGCCGGATGGGCGCACGCTGGCGGTGACGCTGAGCCGTGACGGCGGCTCGCAACTGTTTGCCATTGATTCGAGCGGTGGTGAGCCACGTCGCCTGGCGCAGTCAGGCAGCATCGATACCGAGCCGGTCTACAGCCCTGACGGCAAGCACATTTACTTCGTCAGTGACCGTGGCGGCGCACCCCAAATCTACCGGATGTCAGCCGCGGGTGGCGCGGCTGAACGTGTTACTTTTACGGGCAGTTACAACATTTCTCCCACGCTCAGTCCGGATGGCCGCTGGCTGGCCTACATTTCCAGAGTGAATGGGGCGTTCAAATTGCATTTGATGGAACTGGTGGGTGGCGCTGTCACGGCGCTAACTGATACGGCTGCCGACGAGAGCCCCAGTTTTGCCCCAAACAGTCGCTTGATCGTGTACGCCACGCAGCAACAGGGGCGGGAGGTGCTGATGACCACCACGCTCGATGGCAGAATCAAAGCGCGCTTGACCGGCCAAAGTGGAAATATCCGTGAACCGGACTGGGGTCCGTTTCAGAAATAACGAATTCAATAAAGGGAAATTCAATGAAGAATCTGTTTTTGCTCCTGTGTGCGAGTGTCTTGCTGACGGCTTGCAGTTCGGCCGTCAAACTGGACAACGTGCCGGTGGAGGACAAGACCGGCGTCAGCGTTTCGCAGCAGGGTGCCGATGGCAGCGGCTCGGCGGTTGGCAAGGGCGCCGTAACCCCGGTTGATGCTGGCAAGCAGGGCGCGCAAGGCGCTGTCCCAACGGGCGCCCGGATCGTTTATTTTGACTACGACAGCTACGTCATCAAACCTGAATTCCAGGCCGTGATCGAAGCCCACGCCCGCTTCATCAAAACCGACAAGTCGCGCAAGGTGGCCATCGAGGGGCATACCGATGAACGCGGTGGGCGCGAATACAACCTGGCGCTGGGACAGAAGCGCGCTGATGCCGTGCGCGGCGCGCTGGGTTTGCTCGGCGTGACCGAAGCGCAGATGGAGTCGGTTAGTTTCGGCAAGGAAAAGCCAGCCGTGCAGGGGTCTGACGAAGGCGCTATGGCGAAGAACCGTCGCGCTGAAATCAGTTACCGATGAGTTCCGTGTCGAGCAAAGCCATGAGCCGGTTTTTGCACGCCTTGTGCACGGTGTCGCTGGCGTTGGGTGCTGCTTCGGCCAGTGCCGGCTTGTTTGACGACGAGGAGGCACGCAAGGCGATCCTCGACCTGCGTCAGCGTGTCGAAGTGGTGCGGCAGCAGGCGGAGCAAGCAACCGAGCAGGGCGCCAGCCGGGCCAGCGAAGAAAACGCCGCTCTGCGCCGCAGTATGCTGGACTTGCAGAACCAGATTGAGACGCTGCGTTCCGAGACCGCCAAACTCAGGGGAATGAACGAGCAGTTGTCGCGTGACATTGCCGATATGCAGCGCGTACAGAAGGATCTGGCGCAAGGCGTCGACAACCGACTGCGCCAGTTTGAACCCGTCAAGGTCAGCGTCGATGGTCGCGAGTTCATGGTCGAGCCGGCAGAAAAGCGCGAGTTTGAGGCCGCTCTGGCGGTCTTCAGAAAAGGCGATTTTGCAGCGGCGCAACCCCTGTTTTTCGATTTTCTGCGGCGCTACGCGCAAAGTGGCTACAGCGCATCGGCCCTGTTCTGGCTTGGCAATGCGCAATACGCAACGCGCGATTACAAAGAGGCCGTGATCAACTTTCGGGCCTTGATTGCGCGCGAGCCCACGCACCTGCGCGCGCCGGAGTCGGTACTCTCGATTGCCAACTGCCAGATTGAACTCAAGGACAGCAAGGGTGCCAGGGCCACGCTGGATGACCTGATCAAGGCCTATCCCCAGTCGGAAGCGGCTGCGGCGGCCAAGGACCGCTTGGCACGGCTGAAGTAGCCCGCAAGCAGAGCCCCCCATGACGATGGATCGACGCTTTGCCGGCCTGGCGCGTCTGTATGGCGTCCAGGGCGCGCAACGCATCGCCCAGGCGCATGTCGCAATCGTCGGCATCGGGGGCGTTGGCTCCTGGGCGGTCGAGGCGCTGGCGCGCAGCGGTGTGGCGCGCCTGACGCTGATCGACCTTGACCACGTCTCCGAATCCAACATCAACCGGCAGATTCAGGCGCTGGACGTGACCCTTGGGCAAGCCAAGGTGCTGGCCATGCGCGAGCGCGTGCTGTCCTTCAACCCGCAGTGCGAAGTGACTTGCATCGAGGAGTTTGTCGAGCCGGCGAACTGGCCGGCGCTGTTGCCGGTCGGTGTCGATGCCGTGATCGATGCCTGCGATCAGGTCAAGGCCAAGACCGCGATGGCAGCCTGGGCGCGCGCGGGCGACATCAAATTCATTTCGGTCGGGGCCGCTGGTGGCAAACGCCATGCCCATCAGGTTGACATTGACGATCTCGCCCATGTGACGCATGACCCCTTGCTGGCGCAACTGCGCAACCGATTGCGCAAGGAACACGGCGCGCCGCGCGAAGGCAAGAAGATCGGTGTGGCCTGCGTCTTCAGTCGCGAGGCGGTTAGCCCGCCCGATCCGTCCTGCGACATCGTGGGTGACGGCACGCTCAATTGCCATGGTTATGGCTCCGTGGTCAGCGTCACCGCCACCTTCGGCCAATGTGCGGCCGGCTGGATTCTGGATCGAATTGCCGCTGCCCCCGGGAAAGCCTGAAAAGACAGCTACAATTCGACCCTTTCCCGCAGCGTAAAAACGCGACAGGAGAGAAGTTTCGGGATGTTAGCTCAGTTGGTAGAGCAGCGGACTTTTAATCCGTTTGTCGTGGGTTCGAC
>CAITXW010000212.1 GCA_903896425.1 uncultured beta proteobacterium
AAGTCACCGGTATCGACGTGAGGCGTATAAATGGCCTTGTGTTTGCCGCGCAAACGGAGAGCAACTTCGCTGGCTACTCGTCCGAGGACCTTATCGGTCGCGTCAATCACAAACCACTCGTGCACCACGTCAGCGGGTTTGGCGCTGAAAGTTTTGGTCATGAGTTTTCTCTTTGGAGAGGGTTTGGCGGGCTCTTTTCCACGGTCGGCGTTCCTCTAACGGGAATCTCTTAGGTGGGGGACTGGCTTCGCCGCGGAGCCACAAAAGCGCTGCGAAGGCGGGCATTATAGGTGATTTGGCCTGGCCCTTGAGCGCCCGGCTTAACGGTTGCGGCGGCTCATGAGCCAGCCATCGTGGTAAATGTCGCCAATGCGTATTGACTCCGGTTCCATGCCGCAGTGTTCAAAACCCATCGACTCATAGAGCTTGACGGCTGGCGCGTTGGGAACAAAAACAGTTAGGTTGACACGCAACACGCCTGTGGCATGCGCGTGATCAATGGCCCTACTCACCAAGGTCCGCGCTATGCCAAGCCGCCGGTAGCGCGGAGAAACAAACACGCCCCAAAGAGTCACCTTGTGCCGCGAGGATGCAAACTTGCTGGGCCATGCCACAGCGGCGCTGCCCACCAACTCGCCCGCCACAAAAGCCCCGAATGCGGCGTTCGGCTCCGGGTAAGACAGTTGTTCGCGAAAACTCGGCAGAGGCCGCGTCAGCTCTTCCTCCAGGGTCAGTCCCATCGGGACCGGATTGTCAGCCGTCACCTCCCGGCGCAGGATGGAAAACGCCTGTGCATCGTCCGCCCCAAGTTGTCGCAGCTGAAAGGCCGCCTTCTTTTTCTTCATAAGCACGATCCTCCCATCCGTCATGCATGCTTGAATGGTAAGGTACTTTTCAGCGTCGGCCGGTCAGTTGAAGCGCACGTACCTGCTCAATTGCTCAATGCAAGCTGGCGGCGGTTACCATTGACGAATGTTCAGTTACCGCCACGCCTTCCATGCCGGCAATCATGCCGACGTGCTCAAACACACGATCCTGATTGCCGTGTTGCGGCATTTGCGACAGAAAGACACTGCGCTCACGGTTTTCGACACCCATGCCGGTGCTGGTTTGTACCGGCTCGATGGTGATTACGCCGAGACCAGTGGCGAAGCAGCCAATGGTTTGTTGCGCCTGCTTGCCGAGAAAGACAAACAGTTGGGTGTTGCCGCCAAAGCGCAGTCCGGCGCCAAAGCGGCAGCGGCATCCAAGGTATTTGCAGCCGGTCTCGCGCCGATTTTGCAGGACTACCTGGACCTGATCGCCGGCTTCAACAAAGTGGACAGCCACCGCATTTATCCGGGCTCGCCCTTCATCATCCAAAGCTTGTTGGGCGAACGCGACAAGCTCAAGCTGTTCGAGTTGCACCCTACCGACGCCAAAACACTGTCTGCCAATATTGCACAACTGGAAGCTGGACGCCAGGTTGCCGTGCTGCGTGAGGATGGTTTTGAAGGGGTCAAGAAATTCCTGCCGCCCCCGTCGCGCCGCGCTCTGCTGCTGTGCGACCCGAGCTACGAAATCAAGACCGATTACGCCCGCGTGGTGGCGATGGTCGCTGATTCAATGATCCGTTTTTCCACTGGCACCTATGCCGTCTGGTACCCCCTGATTCCGCGACCCGAAGCGCACGATGTGCCGCGCAAACTCAAAACCCTGGCTACCAAGGCGGGGAAAAGTTGGCTCAACGCCACACTGACCGTCAAATCCAGCAAGCTGACTTCCGACGAAGCGGGTGACGTGATCCGCCCGGGTCTGCCCGCAAGCGGTATGTTCATCATCAACCCGCCACATACACTCAAGGCCGCGCTCCAGTTGGCGCTGCCGCAGTTGGTCAGCCTGTTGGGGCAGGACAAGCACGCGGCGTTCACGGTCGAGTCCGGAGGCTGAGGTCTTGACGAGCGAACAGCCGGGAGTGGAGAAAATGGAAACAGGCAGAAGAAGGGTATTGCATGGCTAAGGGAATGATTCTGGCAGCCGGCCAGGGTACGCGGGTGCGACCACTGACACGCGACTTGCCCAAACCGATGGTGCCGATTCTGGGCAAGCCGGTAATGGAGTATCTGATCGAGCACCTGGCGCGCCACGGCATCACCGAGATCATGGTCAACGTCGCCTGGCATCACCACAAGATCGAGGAATATTTTGGCGATGGCCGGCGCTGGGGCGTGCAGATCGGCTACGCCTATGAAGGTGTTCGCGACCACGGCGACATACTGCCGCGCCCGATGGGCTCGGCCGGTGGCATGCGGCGCATCCAGGATTTCGGCGGCTTCTTTGACGAGACCACGCTGGTGCTGTGCGGCGACGCCCTGATTGACCTTGACATCACGGCGGCCCTGGCCGAGCACAAGGCCAAGGGCGCCATCGCCAGTGTGGTAGCGCTCGATGTGCCACTGGCCGACGTCCAGAATTACGGCATTGTGGTGGCAGCGCCTGATGGTCACATCGAGTCCTTCCAGGAAAAGCCCAAACCCAGCGAGGCCCGGTCCACACTGGCCAGCACCGGCATTTACATCTTCGAACCGGCGGTGTTGGATCTGGTGCCACCGGGCACGGTCTACGACATTGGCTCGCAGCTGTTCCCGCAACTGGTCGCGCAAAAGTTGCCGTTTTTTGTGCAAAACCGCCCCTTCAACTGGATCGACATCGGGCGTGTGAGTGACTACTGGTCCGTGCTGCAACGCGTGTTGCGCGGTGAAGTGGCTGAAATGAAGATGCCCGGGCGTCAGATCAAGCCCGGCGTCTGGGTCGGACTCAATACCTCGATTCCGTGGGACAAAGTCAAGATCGAAGGCCCGGTCTACATTGGATCGAGCGTGCGCATCGAGCCCGGCGTCAGCATCACGGGCCCAACCTGGATCGGTCACGGCAGCCACCTCCGCACTGGCGCCAAGGTGGTGCGCAGCATTCTGTTCGAGTACACGCGCATCGCGGCCGATATGCGCTTCTCCGAAATGATCGTCTCACCCGACTACTGCGTTGATCGCCATGGCGATACCCTGTACCGTGGCGACGATACGGCACAACTGCGCTGGGGCGATGCTCGCGCCTGAAATCAACCCAAATATTTCAACTTCGATGCAAGACTGTCTGACATGCTGATCCAACCTGTTGTTCTGTCCGGTGGCTCCGGCACCCGTTTGTGGCCGTTATCACGCGAGAAATATCCGAAACAGCTGCTGCCACTGATTGGCGCTGACTCGCTGCTACAAGCAACGGTCCGGCGCGTCGAAGGCATCGCCGGCTGCGAGCTGGCACCACCCATGGTGGTGTGCAATGAGGACTACCGTTTCGTCATCGCCGAGCAACTGCGCCAGATGGGTAAGCCCGGCACCATCGTGTTAGAGCCCGCCGGCAGAAATACGGCACCGGCGCTGACGCTGGCAGCGCTGGCGGCCGGCAGGAATGCGCTGGATCCGATTCTGCTGGTGATGCCGGCGGACCATGTCATCACCGACACCGGTGCCTTTCAGCGTGCAGTGCAGCAGGGGGCTGCTCTGGCCAGCGAAGGTGCCGTGGTCACCTTCGGCATTACGCCTGACGCTCCCGAGACCGGCTACGGCTACATCCAGTCAGGCGCTGCCTACCAGGGGGCGCCTCAGGGCGCCTGCCTGATCGAACGCTTTGTAGAAAAACCCGATCTGACAACGGCGCAGGCTTACCTCCAACAAGGCTGCTACCTCTGGAACAGCGGCCTGTTCATGCTGCGCGCCTCGGTCTGGCTGGCGGCGATGGCGGCCTGCCGGCCCGATATTCTGGCCGCCTGCGAAAGCGCTTGGGCGCTGGCTGCGACTGATGGTGACTTCATCCGGATCGGCAAGCAAGCCTTCGCCGCCTGTCCGTCCGACTCGATCGACTACGCCGTCATGGAACGCATTGCGAAGCAGGTCGGGGCATCTGGCACCCAGGCTGCACTGCCAACCGGTGTCGTGATTCCGCTGAGCGCCGGTTGGTCGGATATTGGCGCCTGGGACGCCTTGTGGCAGGTGCTGCCCAAGGACGCCAACGGTAACGTCGCCCAGGGCGATGTGCTGTTGCAGGATTGTTGTGACACCCTGGCACTGTCGGAGGGTCGCCTGGTGGCCTGCGTCGGGGTGAGCGATCTGGTGGTGGTGGAAACCGCCGATGCGATTCTGGTGGCGCACAAGGACAAGACGCAGGACGTCAAGAAGATCGTCGACAGCCTCAAAAAACAAGGTCGCGCCGAAGGCAGCATCCACCGCAAGGTGTTGCGGCCCTGGGGTTCCTACGACGGCGTTGACGCCGGCGAACGCTTCCAGGTCAAACGCATCGTGGTCAAGCCCGGCGGCATCCTCTCGCTGCAAATGCACCACCACCGCGCCGAGCACTGGATCGTGGTCAGCGGCACGGCCAGAATCACCCGGGGCGAAGAGATATTTTTATTGTCAGAGAATGAATCCACATTCATCCCCCTGGGCACCAAACACCGCCTGGAAAATCCGGGCTGCGTGCCGCTGGAGATGATCGAAGTACAGTCCGGCGCCTACCTCGGCGAGGACGACATCGTGCGCTTTGAGGACGTTTACGGACGATAGAGGGATTTACAAGGCGCGTTGAATGATGATTTTCTGCACGTCGCTCGTGCCCTCGTAGATCTGGCAAACCCGCACATCGCGGTAGATGCGCTCCACCGGAAAGTCGCTCACATAACCGTAGCCGCCCAGCGTCTGGATGGCAACGCTGCAAACCTGCTCGGCCATCTCGCTGGCAAACAGCTTGGCCATGGCGGCTTCTTTCAGGCAGGGTCGGCCGGCATCTCTTAACGATGCGGCGTGCCAGATCAACTGGCGTGCCGCCTCGATCTTTGTTGCGCACTCGGCCAGGCGGAAACCCACCGCCTGGTGGTTGAAGATCGCTGTGCCAAAGCTCTCGCGTTGCTTGGCGTAGCCGATGGCGCAGTCCAGCGCGCTGCGCGCCATGCCCACGCTTTGCGCGGCGATGCCGATGCGCCCGCCTTCGAGTCCACCAAGCGCGATGCCGTATCCCGCACCCTCGGCGCCAATCAGGTTTTCCTCCGGAATGCGGCAGTTGTCGAAGTTGATCTGTGCCGTGTCGGTGGAATGCTGGCCGAGCTTGTCTTCGATGCGCGCCACCACATAACCGGGTGCGCTGGTGGGAACCAGAAAAGCGCTCATGCCACGCTTGCCGGCGCCCTTGTCGGTGACCGCAATCACGATCGCCACATCGCCGTACTTGCCGCTGGTGATGAACTGTTTGACGCCGTTGAGCACATAGCTGTCGCCGTCCTTCACCGCTGTCGTGCGCAAGGCCGAGGCGTCGGAGCCGACATGCGGCTCGGTCAGACAAAACGCACCCAGCATCCTGCCCTGTGCCAGCGGCTCGAGCCACTGGTGCTTTTGCGTCAGGTTGCCGTAGCGCATCAGAATCGCGTTGACCGGGCAGTTCGTGACGCTGATCGCGGTGCTGGTGCCGCCATCACCGGCGGCAATTTCTTCCAGCACCAGCGCCAGCGTCAGGTAGTCGAGATTGGCGCCACCAAATTCCTCGGGCACACAAATACCGTAGGCGCCGAGCGCCGCCAGCCCCTGGTGCGCCTCCTTGGGAAAGCAGTGCTCCTTGTCCCAGCGTGCGGCGTTGGGCCACAGCTCGGCTTGGGCAAATGCGCGCACCGCGTCGCGGATCATTTCCTGGTCTTGGGTTAACAACATAAAGCACTATCTCCAGCGTTCAGCAAACAATTTACATTCGTCTGTCATTGCGAACCTGATCCGCAATCCATGCTTCGCGTGGCACTGACAGAAGGCATGGATCCCGGATCAAGTCCGAGATGACAAAAGGGGTCCGGGATGACAGGGATGGGCATGCAATCAAAGCATTTCAATCGCGACCGCGGTGCCTTCTCCGCCGCCGA
The DNA here is from genome assembly GCA_903896425.1 of uncultured beta proteobacterium. Lineage (GTDB taxonomy): Bacteria > Pseudomonadota > Gammaproteobacteria > Burkholderiales > Burkholderiaceae_C > Rhodoferax. The sequence continues at coordinate 5,936 of CAITXW010000212.1, forward strand.
TGCACAGCGTGGCAACACCCTTTTTCAGGCCGCGCGCTTGCAGCGCGTAAAGCAGCGTCACCATGATGCGCGCTCCGGAGGCGCCAATCGGATGCCCCAACGCACAAGCGCCGCCATTGACGTTGACGATGTCGTGGCTCAGACCCAGATCACTCATCAAGGCCATGGGCACGACGGCAAAGGCTTCATTGACTTCCCACAGATCAACGTCCTTGACGCTCCAGCCGGCTTTGGCCAAGGCTTTCTTCACGGCGCCCACCGGAGCGGTAGCAAACCAGTTCGGCTCCTGCGCGTGCACGGCGTGGCTGACGATGCGTGCCAGTGGTTTGAGGCCCAACTTGGCAGCGGTCGAGGCGCGCATCAGCACCAGTGCAGCAGCGCCGTCGTTGATGCTCGAACTGCTGGCGGCGGTGATGGTGCCGTCTTTTTTGAACGCCGGTTTGAGCGCCGGAATTTTGTCGAGCTTGACCTTGCCCGGTCCCTCGTCAACCGAAATCACCACCTCACCGGCACGGCCCTTGACGGTGACCGGCGTGATCTCCGCCGCAAAGGCGCCGGACTTTGTGGCTGCCTGCGCGCGCTGCACGCTGGCAATCGCAAAAGCGTCCTGCTGCTCGCGCGTGAAGCTGTACTTGGCAGCGCAGTCCTCGCCGAAAGTGCCCATGGAGCGCCCGGCTTCGTAAGCGTCTTCCAGGCCGTCGAGCATCATGTGAT
>CAITXW010000213.1 GCA_903896425.1 uncultured beta proteobacterium
CTATCGGCAGACCGAATACCTGCAGACCGTTAACCGAGACTGAACCCGATGTGGATTCGTTGGTAAACCATTTGATGCGCAGGAACATCCAGTCGCTGAAGAACTGTGCTGCCAGGGTCGCCACGGCCAGGTACAGACCTTTGACGCGCAGACTCGGCAGACCGAACAGGATGCCGAAAGCGCTGGAACACAGGCCACCCAGAATCAGCGCCGGGATCAACGGCATGCCGGGGATGCGGACAAAGAAATTGAAGGCCGCGTAGGCGCCCACCGCCATGAAGGCGCCCGAACCGAGCGAGATTTGTCCGCAATAACCGACCAGAATGTTCACGCCCAGGGCGGCCAGTGCCATGATCAGGAATGGAATGAAGATGGCGCGGTACATGTAACCGCTGGTCAGCAAAGGCACCACGATATAGGCGGCTGCGATCAGCAGCAGAATCGCCCAGCGGTCCTGTGCAATCGGGAAAATTTGCTGGTCAGCGCGGTAAGTGGTCTTGAACTGGCCGTTTTCTCTGTAGAACATGATGCTTCTTTTCTTGGTTGCGGTCAGACACGGTCAATAATTTTCTCGCCGAACAAACCTTGCGGTCTGAACAGCAGGAATACCAGGGCCAGCACATAGGCAAACCAGATTTCGATACCGCCGCCCACGTACGGGCCGAGGAAAACTTCTGACAGCTTTTCGCCAACGCCGATGATGAGTCCGCCCAGAATGGCGCCCGGTACCGAGGTCAGGCCACCCAGAATCACGACCGGCAGTGCGCGCATGGCGACTGTGGTGAGCGAAAACTGGACGCCCAGTTTGCTGCCCCAGATGACGCCGGCGACCAGCGCCACGACGCCGGCTACGCACCAGACGATGAACCAGATGCGGTTCAGCGGAATGCCGATCGATTGCGCTGCCTGGTGATCATCAGCAACCGCACGCAGGGCGCGACCGGTCGCTGTCTTCTGGAAGAACACGCTCAGCAGCGTCACCAGCACGGCGGCGATCAGCGCCGCGTAGAGGTCTTCCTTGTTGATCAGGATGCCGCCTTCAAACACGTTCTCGAACGCCATGATCGGGTCTTTGGGCATGCCGATGTCGATCTTGTAGATGTCGCTGCCAAAAATGGTCTGGCCAATGCCGTCCAGGAAATAGCTGATGCCCAGTGTGGCCATCAGCAGTGTGGTCGCTTCCTGGTTCACCAGATGGCGCAAGGCCAGACGTTCAATCAGCCAGGCGACGATGAACATGATGGCGCCGGCAATGATGAAGGCTGCCAGGTTGGCCAGCACCGGGTTGTTGAGGCCGGTCCAGGCTGGTATCCACTCGGCAAAGCGCGCCATGGCCAGTGCTGCGAACAGCACCATCGCGCCCTGCGCAAAGTTGAAGACACCGGAGGCTTTGTAGATCAGCACAAAGCCCAGCGCCACCAGCGAATACAGCATGCCGACCATCAGGCCGCCGAGCAGGGTTTCCAGAAAAGAAGCAATGTTCATTATTTTGTTCTCCGCGGGCTCAGTGATCGGTGCCCAGATAGGCGCTGATCACTTCTTCATTGTTGCGTACTTCATCGGGCGTGCCGTCGCCGATTTTCTTGCCGTAGTCCAGCACCACGACGCGGTCGGAAATATCCATCACCACGCCCATGTCGTGTTCGATCAGGACCACGGTGGTGCCAAACTCTTCGTTGACGTCGAGCACAAAGCGGCACATGTCCTGCTTTTCTTCGACGTTCATACCGGCCATCGGTTCGTCGAGCAGCAGAACCTGTGGTTCCATGGCCAGGGCGCGGCCCAGGTCAACGCGCTTTTGCAGGCCGTAGGGCAGCTGGCCGACCGGGGTCTTGCGGTAGGCCTGAATTTCCAGAAAGTCGATGATGAGTTCGACTTTTTCGCGGTGCATTTCTTCTTCGCGCTGGGCTGGCCCGATGCGCAGGGCCTGCATCAGCAGATTGCTTTTGATCTTCAGGTTGCGCCCGGTCATGATGTTGTCGATCACGCTCATGCCCTTGAACAGCGCCAGATTCTGGAACGTGCGGCCAATGCCCATCACAGCCACCTGGTGGCTGTCCATGTGGCTGAAGGTCTTGCCACGGAAAGTGATGGCCCCCTTCTGCGGTGTGTAGACCCCATTGATGCAGTTGAGCATGGAACTCTTGCCGGCGCCGTTCGGACCGATGATGGCGCGGATCTCGTGCTCGCGCACATTGAATGAAATATCGGTCAGCGCCTTGACGCCGCCAAAGCTCAGCGAGATGTTGCTGACGTCGAGGATGACCTCGCCGATTTTTTTGGCTCCTGGGGCTGGCGCCGCTTCGCTCATGCTTGTTTCTTGCGTTGTTGTCATGCTGCCGCCTTGACGGGTGTGAAGGTTTTTGCATCGTCGATGCGCAGCGTGGCGCTGACGCTGCCGGTGCGACCGTCTTCGAATTTGACCTGGGTTTCAATGAACTGTGTGGTCTTGCCGCCGTACAGGGCATCGATCAGCACATCGTATTTTTCTGCAATGAAGCCGCGGCGTACTTTGTTGGTGCGGGTCAGTTCACCGTCATCAGCGTCGAGTTCTTTGTGCAGCACCAGGAAGCGGCTGACCTGCGAGCCGGCCAGCAGGGCGTCCACGCTCAGGTCGGCGTTGACCTTCTCGACGCATTCCTTGATCAACTGGTAGACCTCGGGTTTTTGTGCCAGATCGGTGTAGCCAGCGTACGGCAGGTTGCGGCGCTCGGCCCAGTTGCCGACGGCATCGAAGTCGATGTTGATCATGACGCAGACTTTTTCACGTCCGTCGCCATAGGCCACCACTTCCTTGATGTGCGGGAAGA
>CAITXW010000214.1 GCA_903896425.1 uncultured beta proteobacterium
CGGCGACTTTCAGACCGTTGAGGATGGCCGCGCCGACCGTGATGGCGGTGCCATGCTGATCATCATGAAAGACCGGAATCTTCATGCGTTCGCGCAGCTTGCGCTCGACATAAAAGCAGTCGGGCGCCTTGATGTCTTCCAGGTTGATGCCGCCAAAAGTCGGCTCCAATGAGGCGATGATGTCCACCAACTTGTCGAGGTCGTGCTTTTCGTTGATTTCGATGTCAAACACGTCAATGCCGGCGAATTTCTTGAACAGCACGCCCTTGCCTTCCATCACCGGCTTGGCTGCCAGCGGGCCGATGTCGCCCAGGCCGAGCACGGCAGTGCCATTGGTGATGACGGCGACCAGGTTGCCGCGGCTGGTGTAGCGGAAGGCGTTGTTCGGGTCCTTGACGATTTCTTCGCAGGGTGCCGCCACACCGGGCGAGTAGGCCAGGCCCAGGTCGTGCTGGTTGATCAGTTGCTTGGTCGCCGCAATGGCGATCTTTCCGGGCGTCGGGAATTCGTGGTACTCGAGCGCTGCGCGGCGTAATACGGCACGTTTTTCTTCCGGGGAGGTAAAAGGCATGGTTATTGTCTCCAACTATCTTGGGTGTGGCCAGCTGCCGGCCTGTCGGCGTCAATGGGTGGGGAATTGTAGACCCTGTCCTGGAGGTGACAGGTGGCTTGGCGTTTGGCCTTTAGGCACCGGCTGCCGCAGCCTGCACCAGCCAGGCTAAAAAGCTGCTCATTAGGGGGCGCTCGTCAGCGCGTTCGGGAGTCACCAGGTAATAGGCTCTTTCGCTCGTTACGGCTTGCTCACAGGCGATTACCAGCTCAGCATGCGCCAGTTCTACCTCGATCAGCAGTCGCGGTACCAGAGCCAGTCCGAGACCCTGTGCGGCAGCAGCTGCAGTCATGGAAAAGAGTTCGTAGCGCGGACCCGACAAGGCCAGCGGAGCCGCTACGCCGAGCGCGGCAAACCATTGGCGCCAGCCGTCCGGGCGCGTGCTTTGCTGCAATAGCGGAAATTGCGCGAGGTCCGCTGGCATCAGATTGGTGCGGGAACCCAGCAGTTCAGGACTGCACACGGGCACCATGTCCTCCGAAATTAGTCGCAGACAACGTGTTCCGGCCCAATGGCTCATCTGCTCGGGTGTGCCGGCATACAGGGCGGCGTCAAACACGGTATCGGCGAACATGAAAGGTCGGGTGCGCGTTTCGATATGGACCGTGATTTCGGGGTGCTGCACCTTGAGTTGCGAAAGGCGCGGGATCAGCCAGCGTGTGGCAAAGGTCGGAACCGCGGCCAGATGGATGCTGCCGCCGCTGTTCTGACTGGCCATCACTTCCAGTGTGTCCTGCTCCAGCCCTTGCAGGCGCGGCGCTATCTGGGCCGCGTATTCGGCGCCACGTTCGGTCAGAGCCACCCCGTGGCGGGTGCGGCGAAATAGCGCGACACCGACAAATTCTTCGAGTGCCGTGATTTGGCGTGATACCGCACCCTGCGTCAGCGCCAACTCCTGCGCGGCGCGCGTGTAGCTCTCGTGGCGGGCGGCGGCCTCGAAGCAGGCCAGCGCCTGAAGGGATGGAATTTTTCTTCGCATGATGTGCGCTATTTACATAAATTGAAGGTCGGATTCGGATTCGGTTCTGGTTCCAGATAACTGTAAGTATATCAATGGGAGTTTGAATTTTTATGGAATGAAATAGAGTGTTTCGCTTGAGTTTAAATTCATCCATATATTAGCAAAATGCATAACTAAGTGAAAATAAGTCGTTTGCCTTGCGCTTGCATCGTCCGCTACCATGCAACACCCGTCGCCAGTCCCGCACCGGATTGGCTCCCGTATTCTTATTCGGAGACTCCTCATGGCCCACGCAGCATTCAACTGGCAAGACCCCTTTTTGCTTGAACAGCAACTCACGGACGAAGAACGCATGGTGCGTGCCGCCGCCGCCGCCTACTGCCAGGATAAATTGCAGCCACGCGTGATCGAAGCCTTCCGAGCCGAGAAAACCGATGCCGCGATCTTTCGTGAAATGGGCGAACTCGGTCTGCTTGGCCCCACCATTCCGGAAGCCTATGGCGGCCCCGGGCTCAACTACGTGGCCTACGGCCTGATTGCACGTGAAGTCGAACGCGTGGACTCCGGTTACCGTTCGATGATGAGTGTGCAGAGTTCGCTTGTCATGGTGCCGATTTTTGAATTTGGCACTGAGGCACAAAGGCAGAAATACCTGCCCAAGTTGGCCACTGGTGAATGGATTGGCTGCTTTGGCTTGACCGAGCCCGATCATGGCTCCGACCCTGGCTCCATGGCCAGCCGTGCCCACAAGGTGGCCGGTGGCTACAAGCTCTCGGGTAGCAAGATGTGGATCTCCAACAGCCCGATCGCCGACGTGTTTGTGGTCTGGGCCAAGGAGGTTAGCGAAAGCGGCCAGGTCGGGCCGATTCGAGGCTTTGTTCTGAACAAGGGTGACAAAGGCTTGAGCGCACCCGCCATCCATGGCAAGGTCGGCCTGCGCGCTTCCATCACCGGTGAAATCGTGATGGACGGTGTCTTTTGCCCGGAAGAGAACGCCTTCCCGGAAGTGCAGGGCCTGAAAGGTCCGTTCACCTGCCTGAACTCAGCGCGCTACGGCATTGCCTGGGGTGCCCTGGGCGCGGCTGAAGACTGCTGGCACCGTGCACGCCAGTACGTGCTGGATCGCAAGCAATTTGGTCGCCCGCTGGCAGCCAATCAATTGATCCAGAAGAAACTGGCGGACATGCAAACCGAAATCGCGTTGGGTCTGCAGGGCTGCTTGCGCTTGGGACGCATGAAGGACGAAGGCACGGCTTCGGTCGAGATTACTTCCATCCTCAAACGTAATTCCTGCGGCAAGGCGCTCGATGTGGCGCGTCTGGCGCGCGACATGATGGGCGGCAACGGCATCTCCGACGAGTTCGGCGTGGCCCGCCATCTGGTGAACCTCGAAGTGGTTAACACCTACGAAGGCACGCACGATATCCACGCCCTGATTTTGGGTCGCGCCCAAACTGGCATTGCTGCCTTCGGTAACTGATCCATGACCGGGAAACCTGCAGCACTGGGCCACATCAAAGTCCTGGACCTGTCACGCGTTCTGGCAGGCCCCTGGTGCACCCAGATGCTGGCGGACCTGGGGGCGGATGTGGTCAAGGTCGAGCGCCCTGGGGTTGGCGACGACACGCGCCACTGGGGTCCGCCCTTCCTGCACGATGGTGCTGGCAATGCCACCGAGCAGGCCAGTTATTTCACCGCCTGCAACCGTAATAAACGATCCGTCACCATTGACATGGCCAACGCGCAGGGGCAGGCGCTGATCCGTCAGATGGCAGCGCAAAGTGACATCCTGGTCGAGAACTTCAAGGTCGGTGGA
>CAITXW010000215.1 GCA_903896425.1 uncultured beta proteobacterium
ATGCAAGCACGCGCAGAAGCACTTGAAGCCGTACTCAGCGAGGCGGGGGTCAAAACAGTCAGGATTTCGTTGGAAGACGAACACGACTTCGATAAATTGGAAGATGCGCTGATTGCGGTCGCCAGTGCGCGCGAAGGCCAGTCCATCGCCCTGAACGTCACCGGCGGCACTAAGCTCATGGCCCTGGCTGCGCAATCTGTCGCCCAAGCCTATTGTTGGCCAGTTTTCTATGTGGACGTAGACACGGATGAGGTCATCTGGCTCGGCAAAGGCAGCCTCCGTCACAAGCTCAATCAGCAGCTGCGTTTGACGCATTATCTGCGCGGCTATGGCATCACCCTGAAAAATGGCGTCGAGAGACCACAACCCAATCAGCGCCACAATGACTTGCTTCAAACGCTAATTACACAGGTCGGCAGCCTGGAACAACCGCTTAGCCTACTGAACTGGTTGGGGCAGCAAGCAGAGGACAGAAGAACGCTCTGCATCAAGCTTGAGCCATATCAACTCGACAGCCGCAGCCTTGAATCGCTGATAAGAAATTTCACTGACGCAGAAGTGCTGCACCTCGAAAACGGAATCCTCACATTTCAGAATGAGAGCGAACGTACCTTTGCCAAGGGCGGCTGGCTGGAACACTATGTCTACAGAGCGGTTGCCAATGCCACTGGTGAATTGGGAATTAGAGACAAGGCCGCAAACCTGTTTGTGACAGACGCCAGCAATGTAAATAATGAACTAGACATCGCTTTTATGGCACGCAATCGCTTATTCGTTATTGAATGCAAAACAGCGCGCATGGACAAGCCTGAAGCACCGAAGGCCAACGACACTTTATTCAAATTGTCTGAAATTTGCCGTCGTGTAGGCGGACTGGGAACTCGCGGCATGCTGGCTAGTTATCGCCCGTTGCGTGAGTCCGAAAAAAAACTGGCCAAGGCGCTCAATATTGAATTGGTATGTGGCCAGGAACTTGCCCGCCTTAACGAGCGGTTGAAAAACTGGGTACGGCAATGACTCTGCCCACACCCTTCCCAGTCGCACGTTACCGTTTTGATTGCATAGTCGAAGCGCCGATTTATCTTCCCGAATACGCCGGCTCCACCCTGCGCGGTGCATTTGGACACGCTCTCAAAAGAACTGCATGTATGACGCGTGAGCGGGATTGCAAGACTTGTCCTTTATACCGAAGCTGCCCCTATCCGGCTATATTTGCGCCACCACCACCTGCTGAACACCATCTGCAGAAGTTCAGCGAGATTCCCGTTCCATTCATTGTCGAGCCGCCTGCCTGGGGGGGGCATCAATACGCCACAGGCGAAGAACTCAGCTTTCACTTTGTGCTCGTTGGCAGGGCTCATGCTCAGTTGCCGCTGGTCCTCTACGCTTGGCAGCGAGCACTGGAAATGGGAATAGGTAAGGGTGACGGGACAGCAAAACTCATACAGGTCAGCCAGATCCTGGGTGACGCGGAAACCGTCATCTACAACAGGGAAGAAGGAAAAATAAAGGCTCATGTGGCGGAATTGCCCATCTTCGAAAATACGGGTGATTTGCAGCATGTTGCGTTGCATTTTGACACGCCCTTACGCTTGCAGCAAAATGGACGCCCCATGCATCCAGAGGAGCTAACCGCTCGCGATCTATTGGTTAGCCTGCTGCGGCGCATCGCCTTGATCAGTGAATTTCATGTGGGCCAAAAGCTAGACGTGAATTTTCGTGAACTGAGCGAATTCACGAACGAAATAGACTCAGAAAAAAACCTGGTTTGGCAGGACTGGACCCGATACTCCAGCCGCCAAAAGCAGGAAATGACTCTCGGTGGTGCAATAGGGGAATGGCGGTTATCCGGAGTCCTGGAGCCTTTCTTGCAGCTGCTACAACTAGGGCAGTGGCTACATGCCGGAAAAAACACCAGCTTTGGCCTCGGTCACTACGAGATTATCGAGTAAGATAACACACTCGAAAAAACAAGCGCTTGTATGGCTTCCCTGATAATGACGAAAAAAACCGCTACCGTACTCTTTAACAACATGAATAGAAAGGAGAATATGATCGCCTGAGTCCGTATCACGCCCTGAATTCAAAGGGATTAAGACCTTTGGAAGCAAATACTGTTCCGCCAAGTCCGTCGTCCGTATCACGCCCTGAATTCA
>CAITXW010000216.1 GCA_903896425.1 uncultured beta proteobacterium
TGAAGCGCGGCGCCATCAACCTGCAGGTGAACGGCCAGACCAAACAGAGTTCCGATCTCGACAAGCTGATCTGGGACATACCGGAACTCCTGGCCGATCTTTCGCAGTTCTACCACCTCCAAGCGGGCGATCTGATCATGACCGGGACACCGGAAGGCGTGGGCCCGGTCCACGTCGGAGACAGGATCACCGGCCATATCGACCAGGTGGGCGACATCGAACTCACCATCGGCGCTGCCGAGTGAGCCTGGATGCAGGCCAAGCGGCCCGCAAAGTTTATCTGGGACGAGGCAGCGATGAGCGCAATCCGCATCCGCCGACCCACACCGCCAGCCGGACCAAGTGGCCTGACGGCGCGTCGACACTAACAAGCTAAGTAGCCGTTCATGAAATCAGAGACACGAGACAAGGTTTTCTACAGCGACATATTGGTCCGCTTTTCGCACTGCGACCCGGCTGGCATCATCTTCTACCCCCACTACTTCGTCATGTTCAATGGACTGGTCGAGGACTGGTTCAACCGTAGCTTGAACATCAACTACGCCGACTTCATCACCAATCGGCGCCTGGGCCTGCCCATGGTGAACATCCAATGCGATTTTGTCGCCCCATCCATGATTGGCGAAATCATCACGCTTAGCCTCGAAGTGGAGCACATCGGCAAAAGTTCGATACGTCTGTTTGCACAAGCGCTCTTCGCCGAAAAAACGAGGGTAGCGGCAAAACTAACCATCTGCGTCAATTCTTTTGCCACTGGGCGCGCGGTACCAATTCCCGACGACCTGCGACAACGTTTGACTGCATTCACGGCTGGTCGCCTCGGCCGACCAGAGCCACAGGCGCAAGATAGCGTCACCTGCTGAGACAGGATCCGGTACCGACCAACCCAGCCGAGTCGAGCAAAGGCGAAAGTCCAGAATTGCTGTGCCCTGTCTGCAATACCCGGTTGAGCACGGCTGCCAGCGAAGCCGGCAACCCCGGGGCGCGAAGTGGGGGACCGGTGCTACATAGCGGACGCTGGAAATTCGCGCTGATTGCGCCAATGCCCGCTATCGGGAAACAGCCCGAATAGTCACTGTCGGGCATTTACACCTATGGTCCGCCTGCCGCCGCAATACCCCACGGCTCATGCCAATCCGGATGCATCGTGTCGGAATTACTGAAGAAATAGTGTCACAATTACTTTGGTCTACGGCTTTCTCTAACCTGATTTGTCAATAGAGATCGATAGGAACACCATGAACTCCATTGCTATGGAAGATGCGCTCGTCTCCGCTTTCGACCTGAAGAAGCTTTCACATGATTTTTACGAAGACCCATTTCCAACGTACCGAGCGCTTCGTGAACACGCACCCATAAAATGCATGCCCGATGGCAGCTTTTTCCTAACAAGATATTCAGATTGCGATTTCGTCTATAGACACCCCAAGTTGTTTAGTTCAGACAAGAGGACGGAGTTTGCGCCGAAGTATGGAAATTCGCCGCTATTCGATCATCACACCACGAGCTTGGTGTTTAACGATCCCCCGCTTCACACTCGCGTGCGACGCCTGATTGGGGGCGCATTGACGCCGCGGGCGATCTCGGAAATGCAGTCAGGACTCGAAATGCTGGCAGATCAATTACTCAAAACAATGGCTCATAAGGGGGGAACGGCGGATTTAATCGAA
>CAITXW010000217.1 GCA_903896425.1 uncultured beta proteobacterium
GACGAGCGCACCGGCAAGGAAGACGACTTTTCCGGCGCCGGTGGCGTGCGCGGTTTTGTCAACTTCATCAACAAGGGCAAGACGGTCCTCAACCCCAACATCTTCCACGCCATGGGCGACCGCCAGAGCGACCAGAACACCAACATCGGTGTCGAGGTGGCAATGCAGTGGAACAGCGGCTACAACGAACAGGTGCTGTGCTTTACCAACAACATCCCGCAGCGTGATGGCGGCACCCACCTGACCGGCCTGCGCGCCGCCATGACACGCGTCATCAACAAGTACATCGACGACACCGAAGTGGCCAAGAAAGCCAAGGTTGAAGTCACCGGCGACGATATGCGCGAAGGCCTGACCTGCGTGCTGTCGGTCAAGGTGCCCGAGCCCAAATTCAGCAGCCAGACCAAGGACAAGCTGGTGAGCTCCGAAGTGCGTGGCCCGGTCGAAGACATCGTCAGCAAGCTGCTGTACGACTACCTTCAGGAGCGCCCGGCCGACGCCAAGATCATCGTCGGCAAGATCATCGAAGCCGCGCGCGCGCGCGAGGCTGCGCGCAAAGCGCGCGACATGACGCGCCGCAAGGGCGTGCTCGACGGCATGGGCCTGCCCGGCAAACTGGCCGATTGCCAGGAAAAAGACCCGGCGCTGTGCGAAATCTACATCGTCGAGGGTGACTCTGCCGGCGGGTCGGCCAAGCAAGGACGCGACCGCAAGTTCCAGGCAATTCTGCCGCTGCGCGGCAAGATTCTGAACGTCGAGAAAGCACGCTATGAAAAGCTGCTGACCAGCAATGAAATCCTGACCCTCATCACCGCCCTGGGCACCGGTATCGGCAAGGCCGGCGGCACCACCGGCAACGACGACTTCAACGTCGCCAAGCTGCGCTACCACCGCATCATCATCATGACCGATGCCGACGTTGACGGTGCCCACATCCGCACCTTGTTGCTCACCTTCTTCTACCGCCAGATGCCCGAACTGGTAGAGCGCGGTCACATCTACATCGCGCAGCCGCCGCTGTACAAAGTCAAAGCCGGCAAGGAAGAGCTTTACCTCAAAGATGGTTCCGCACTTGACAGTTTTCTGCTGCGCATTGCGCTGATCAATGCATCGGTACACACCGGCGGTGAAACCGGCACGGTGATCGCCGGTGATACGCTGGCTGAACTGGCGCGCAAACACCAGGTGGCGCAAGGCGTAATTGAACGTCTGCGCAACTTCATGGATGCCGAAGCCCTGCGCTCGGTGGCCGACGGCGTGGCGCTGAACCTGGACACGGTGGCCGATGCCGAACTATCCGCCGCCGCACTACAAGCCAAGCTCCCGGACGCTGAAGTGGCCGGCGAATTCGACGTGCGTACCGACAAGCCCATTCTGCGCATCAGCCGCCGTCATCACGGCAACGTCAAGAGCAGCGTGCTGACACAGGACTTTGTGCATGGCTCCGACTACGCTGCACTGGCCGAGGCCGCCAACACCTTCAAAGGGCTTCTCAACGAAGGCGCCAAGGTCATGCGCGGCGAAGGCGAGCGCCAGAAGGAAGAAAAGGTCAGCGACTTCCGCGAAGCCATGGCCTGGTTGATCGCCCAAGCCGAACACGCCACCTCACGCCAGCGCTACAAAGGTCTGGGCGAAATGAACCCGGCGCAGTTATGGGAAACCACCATGGACCCCACCGTGCGCCGCCTGCTCAAGGTGCAAATTGACGACACCATAGAGGCCGACCGCGTTTTCACCATGCTGATGGGCGACGAAGTCGAGCCACGCCGTGAATTCATTGAAACCAACGCGCTGCGGGCCGGAAATATCGACGTTTAACAATTTTGTTGGGGTGAGCAAAGATTTGCCGATTGGGAGGCAAAGTTTTGCCGTTTTGCCCCGTAGGTTCGAAGAAAAACTACAAAGTTCTCGGTTGGCGGGGCAGGTCAGGTGCACCATGGACGGATATTGCGTGCAGAAAGTAATGTCTTAAGCCAGCTCTCGAGCCAATGTGGCCGCAAGTTCCACGCAGACTGTCATGGCTGCCAATCCTGTCGTTGCGTGCACAACATCCCTAGGACCGCGGTGCTGGCCGAAATTTCCGAACCCATGCACTGCTGAAACCAAGTAGTAAGTGCTCCGGGTTACGTGCTTGGCTATCCTGCAGCCCAAATGACAACAGCCCTGATGATGCCGGACAGCGTAGGCCATTGTGCTCGAGTCCGGGCGCCGCTTCAGTTGCCCACTCTAGGCAGGGCTTGCAGGTGGGGCTTCTCTTCTTCGAACATGTCCTGCACTTGGCGGCGCTCGGTGCCGTGGATACGGGTAGGGACGGAGGTTACGGGGTGCGACGAACATCGTCCTAAAGACAATTCGAAATCTATCAAACAATATATATATATGTTTTATTAGTTTTGTATTAATATATACATCATGTCAAAAAGATCGATCGCCCTCGATTCAATGCCTTCCGTCGTGCTGGTGCACCTGCGTGAGCTCGGCGAGAATCTGGCCATCGCCCGCAAGCGCCGCCGTGAGCCACTGAAGGTCTGGGCGCAGCGCATCGGCGTGTCCGAGCCGACACTGACGCGCATGGAAAAGGGCGACCCGCGCGTCTCGATGGGTGTTTATGCCACAGCCCTGTGGCTTATGGGACGCTCCCAGGTAATTCCTGACATGGCGGCTCCCGAGCACGACCAGGGTGCATTGGAGGATGCCGTGCGCGTGGCGAAAGCTCGCGCTGTACGCAAGCGTCCATCGTTGTATGAGACAGCACAGACACCGAATCGCGTGCAGCAGGACTCTGCGCAAGACGGCAAATCATGATCGAATTCGACATCAAACACTATCGGCCCAGCGACTCGCTCTACCTCTGGTGGCTCGGTCACCCCGAAACCCCAGTGTTTATCGGCGAGCTTCGAATGGCGCGCGCTACCAAAGGGGTGTCGCTGGTGTACGGCCAGGCCTGGATCAAATCAGGGTTTGCGCTGAGCGAAGACCTGCCGCTGCACGAGAAAGAGCACTTCCCGGTTGAGAAGGAGACAGCCGCAGGCGCAGTAGACGATGCGCGCCCGGACCGCTGGGGTGAACGCGTCATCCGTTTTCTCGACAAGCCGCCCCGCCTGTCTGTTCTGGACTTCCTCTTCTACGCAGGTGATGAACGCTTCGGCGCCTTAGGCGTTTCAGTATCTCCCGATGAGTATCTGGCGCGCCACATGGGAGCGCTGCCGCAACTCACGGACGCTCAGGAAATTGAGCAACTCGTGCAACAAATCCTTGCCGGTGAACCAATCGATGAGGACAAGCGTCGCCTGATTGCACCCGGCGCAACGCTGGGTGGCGCTCGCCCCAAGGCGCTTCTGAACCTGGACGCTCATCAGTGGGTGTTGAAGTTCAACGAACCCGGCGAGCGCATCGACACGCCGTTGGTCGAGCATGCAACCATGACACTGTCCGAACAGGCCGGCATCCGGGTCGCTCGCACAAGGCCGGTGAAAGTCCTCAAAGGGCATGCTGTGGCCGTCAAGCGCTTTGATCGTGAAGGGGGTCTTCGCCGCCACTCGCTATCCGCCAACGTCGCGCTCAGGGCTGCAGGCGAAGGTTTGGGTTACCCCGAACTGGCGCAGTTGCTGCGCCGCCGCGGCGTCGCTGCCGGTGGTTTGCACCGGGAACACATGGCAGAACTGTTCCGGCGCATGGTATTTAACATCTTGATCGATAACACCGACGATCACGAAAAAAATCACGTGCTGCTGATGAATGACAGCGGCGAGTACGAGCTCTCGCCCGCCTTCGATGTTCTCCCCTCTGGCCAGGCACTGAGCTACCAGCAGATGCGCATTGGCACGCATGGCGCAGACTCGACACTAGAGAATGCCATGTCCGAGTGCGAACAATTCGGCCTGAAGAAGTCCGAGGCGGCGAAACAGGCGAAGAGAGTATGTTTGGCCGTGACCAATTGGAAAGAACACTTCGCGCGGGCAGGGGTTTTGGCCGAAGACATTGAGTCGCTATCCGACCAGATCGATCGGCCGTTTCTTCGAGACCAACGTCAGGTCTGACTTCAGCTTGCAGCGGCTAATTTGTCGTTCCTGCGCCGCACTGAACCTTGGCCAATGCCCAAACAACGTCTTGCATCCGAGGCGTGTCTAAGACGCTTAGTATGGCAATGAGAAAGGTCGAAGACGCCATTGGGGCAAAGCTCTTCGGGCAGGTAAGCGGGTTGCTGCTGCTACTGTCTGTCGGAATTGTTCAGAGTCAACGGTTGGGGTTATTGTGCAAAGTTTCACCAATTTTGTACTGCAAAATTCATACCATCGTATGAATATATAGAATATTTCAACCTAAACTTCCTGCATGCACTCCTACATCCCATCAACCCTTCGCCGCTTCCGCAACCAGCGTCACTTGACTCTGGAAAACGTCTCTGGCATTGCGGGCATGTCGGTGCAGCATCTGTCAGAGATTGAGAGCAGCAAGCGCGATCCGCGTTTGTCGTCCATCGAACGCATTGCCGATGCGATGGAACTGGCCGTGATGTTGGTGCCAGAAAACATGGCACCTGAAATTCGCCGGTATGTGGCATCGCAGGGACGGGTGTTCACAACCAAACAGTCAACAACAGATCCAAGCAATGTCGACCCAACTTAGTTTTTCGGTGAGTGAGGACCATGACGCCGAGACTAACAAGAAGGTTCTATACGGCACGTTCTCCAGGAATTGGGCCGAAGAAGTGGAACTTGACGCGTTGATCGACAGCCTTGAAGCAGGCCGCATCAGCCATAAGCAGGGGCTGCTTCGCGCCCGAAAGCTGTTGGTCAAGTTTCCGGGTCAATTGGAGACTCAAAACTTCATTGCCAATCGGCTGTGGAGCCTTGAAATGCGCGACGAGTCCACTGACCTGCGCGAAAAAGCCTACCGGCAGGCTATTGCCCTCCTCCCACCCGCCTTCAAAGGCCAGATTTCATGGGCAGAGATCGACAACCGCTCTTTTTTGCGCATTGCCCACGGTTTTTTGCTGGGGTTGATGCACCGTGGTGACGGCAAGGCCGCCAAAGCATTGGCAAAAAAGCTGCTGGCCTGGTGCCCTGCGGACAACCTGGGCGTGCGCATGCTCGTGGGCGACATCAGCCTGATGACCGGCGACACCAAGACCGCTATGAAAAGCTATTTGAAAGAAGCCGCCACCTCACCGGCGCACTGGTACCAGGCAGGTCAAATTGCGTTTCGCGACGGGGATTTTGTGAGCGCCTGCACTTATATGCGCCGAGGCATTGCGGCCAACCCTTACATTGCGGAAGGGCTTACAGGCCGCACCCTCATCAAGGAGCATTTGTACTGGCATGCCAGCAACCGATATGGCCCGGACTGGGCGACAGACTACTTGAGCGCGCCAGTGTGCGACTGGTCAGCGCAAGAGATCGACTTTGTTGACTGGGTGTTTAACTCGGCGGCAGTGCTGCGTGAGCGCGCCAGCCTGATGGACCAACATGAAGGACTGACCTACGAACGCGACGCCTTGCGCCGGGAGCCCTTTGCACTGCGTAGTTCTTACTTCGTCAACGAGTTGACCGATGACTTGTCCATAGAGATGGTGAGAAAGATCCAGAACCGCTATGGCGTGGACATCTGGCCGTGGGAGCGCGCGGGACTTTTCTGAGTGAGTCTCCCCCCGAAATTTCCTATTCTTGGTACTGCCGTGCCGTGCAAACACCTTCGGCAGGCGCGGAGGGTAAGTTCAACCCTCCCGTGCAAATTTGCGCTACTTAAGTAGCCGTTCATTCTCCGAACAAACCATAACATTGGATTATGACTTTTAGAAGATAAATTCTTGTATTTTTGCCAAGCTTCAGTGGGCTTCCTGTTGCCCAACCGCCTCTTCCATGCTGACGGTGTTGACCCCCAATTCGAAGTGTTCTAGTATTTCCGGCGCCTGCCGGTCAATGGAGGTCTTGACAGCTTCATTGTCCAGCAACTTGGCAAAATATCCATGGGCTATTTTTGGGCTACACAGCAAAACGCCAACACTAGGTTGGCGTTCACTTACGGGGTCAGCCCCGTATCTATTGGTTGCGCGAGGAGGATTTGAACCTCCGACCTTTGGGTTATGAGCCCAACGAGCTACCAGACTGCTCCATCGCGCGGTATGTGTGCATTGTAACCGATCAGGCGCTTGCAACCTCGTCTGCTACCTGTTCAATTACTTCGGGACGATCAACAAATTCGACCAGCGCCATGGGCGCATTGTCACCAACGCGGAAACCCATTTTCAGGATGCGGGTGTAACCACCCGGGCGGCTCTTGAAGCGCGGGCCGAGTTCATTGAACAGCTTTGTGACGCTGTCGCGATCACGCAGGCGGTCAAATGCCAGGCGGCGATTGGCAACCGTGGCTTCCTTGGCCAGGGTGATCATCGGTTCGATGACGCGACGCAGTTCCTTGGCCTTTGGCAAGGTGGTCTTGATCACTTCATGCGCGATGATGGAGTTCATCATGTTGCGCAGCATCGCCAAACGATGCGAGGTGGTGCGATTGAGTTTACGTAGTCCGTGTCCGTGACGCATGGTGCTTTCCTTTGCTTGTATTGCAGGCAGCCGTATCAGGTACTGCCCGTTGCGTTGAACCCCTTTTCAGGGCCCAAAAAATAACGCTTTTCGAGGGCTGCTGGCGGCCAGCTTTCGAGCTTCATGCCCAAAGTCAGACCACGAGAAGCCAGCACTTCCTTGATTTCGTTGAGTGACTTGCGGCCCAGATTCGGAGTCTTCAACAACTCGTTTTCTGTGCGCTGAATCAGGTCGCCGATGTAGTAAATGTTTTCCGCCTTCAGGCAGTTGGCAGAGCGAACCGTCAACTCGAGTTCGTCGACCGGACGCAGCAGGATCGGATCAAACTGCGTGCTGCCGCGCGGAGCCGGCGCATCGAATGCGGCAAGTTCGCTGCCCTCGAGCTGGGCAAACACGGCCAGTTGCTCAACCAGGATGCGGGCCGAAGCGCGCACGGCGTCTTCTGCCGAGATGGCACCATTGGTTTCAATGTCGACCACCAGCTTGTCCAGATCAGTACGTTGCTCGACACGGGCGCTCTCAACCGTGTAGCTGACGCGCTTGACTGGCGAAAAGGAGGCGTCAAGGACGATCCGGCCAATTGACTTGGTCGGCTCATCGCCATAGCGACGCATGGTACCGGGCACATAGCCACGGCCTTTTTCAACCTTGATCTGCATATCAAGCTTGCCGCCTTGCGACAGGTTGGCGATGACGTGGTCGGGGTTGATGATTTCAACGTCGTGCGGCGTTTGAATATCGCTCGCAGTGACCGGGCCTTCGCCATCTTTGCGCAGGCTCAGCGTCACCTCTTCACGATTGTGAAGCTTGAACACCACGCCCTTGAGATTGAGCAGGATGTTGACAACGTCTTCCTGCACACCGTCGATCGACGAGTACTCGTGCAGGACGCCGGCGATCGTCACTTCAGTCGCGGCATAGCCGGGCATCGAGGACAACAAGACGCGACGCAGGGCGTTGCCAAGCGTATGGCCGTAGCCTCGCTCGAACGGCTCCAGCGCAACTTTGGCGCGGTTGGCACCAAGCTGCTCGACATTAATGGCTTTGGGTTTCAGTAGA
>CAITXW010000218.1 GCA_903896425.1 uncultured beta proteobacterium
CCTGTGGGGTTCGCCAGCGACATGAAGGCCAGCGAGGTTCCAGCGCAAGCGGAAATGGTGCTGGTAGGCGAGAGGGTGACAGTCCAAGTGCCGCTGTCGGTCCCCGTGTACGTGCCTGCGTAAGTGCCTTGGTAGGAAGCAGGGGTCAAAGCCAAAGGAACTTCCGGATCAACCGCAGGCAAACCCAACTGGCTTAGCAGCGCTGCTGCAGCCGTGCTATTGAGACGTGCAATGTTTCGCGCAATCGGTTTGTTCTGGTAGCCGTAGTACACATTGCCCCCGCGCTCAATAAAGACGCGGTTCCAGGTGGTCGCTGCGGCCAGTGGCGGAATGTTGTTGAAGGTCAAAACACGGGCATCGCCCAAGGAACTGATGGTGTAGGAGCCTTCGCTGATCTTCGTGCAGTTGCGGCGGGAGCCGTCAAAAACACGCTCCTTGCAGGTGTAGTAGGTCACCTGGGGGTTGCCAGTTTCTTTGAAAGCCACCGCCAGTAACTGGTTGCCGGTGTAGTAGCTGGTGGCCGTGGCCGCAGGTGTCTTGGCTGCCAGCGTGGCTTCGCCATTGGCGCTCACGGAGCCGATGAACAGTGTGCTTTGATACCAGCCTTCGTCTGGTGCAACGCTGTTCAGTGCGGGTGTCGTTGTGTTAGTTGTCCCGTTGCTGACGGCAACGCCGTTGACAATGGCGCGCTGGCCGTTCACGCAAGGTGTACCCTGGGTGGCGGCTATCATTTGTTCCAGGGTAGTGACCTGCACCGAGCCACTGGTACTGGTTTCGGTCGAATTGCACGCGGTGCCAGCCGCCTGATTTGCAGCAATACCACCCGTCGCGACGGTGGTGCTGTAGCGCCAGACTTCGTTGCCGCTGCCAGGGTAGTAGCCAACGCTAATGGTTTGAGGGGTATTGCGTTGGTAAAGCAAGGCCGAACCCGCGGGGAATGTTGCACTCCCAAGTACCGTGCCTGGGTTGTCGATCGACAGGTTTGTATAGCCTGCCGCAATGACTTGTGCGTACACGTCGGTCATGGCTCTGTTGCTGATGTCAAAACTTGACAGACTGGTGATGCCGGTTTCGCGACCACAGTAGTTGTAGAGGGAGTTGCCAGCGGCGTCGCGCACGGTACTGGTGTTGTCATGATTGAAGTTGCAACCGGTCCATGCAGAACCGATCCAGAAAAGGTCGCTCTGACGCCATGGGTCGGCGCCCGCTGTCCATGTGGCGATGGCGCCCGTCGTCTTGCGGGAATGGCGATCTGTGTACCTAGTTTTGTTGCTGGCATCAACGCTCATCTGTGCCGTGGCACTGCTCAGTACCCGCCAGTAGCTGTTGTTGGCATCGGTATAGGTGAGTTCGGTAAGCTTGAAACCTGCTATTGCTGCCGACGCAGGCGCTGCCGGCGTGGCCGCCTTTTGATTGATTGCAACAGCAGTTGCAACATTGGCCGAAGTCAGCGGCGTATTCCCCGCATTTGTGATGGAGGTGATCAAGGCTGCGCGTGCGCTGGCCGCTCCGTTGGCCGTTGTCGCATTTTGTAATGCGGTCTGTACGGTCGGGTCCTGTAAGGCTGCAACCAATGCAGGAAGAAGTTCCAGCAGCTTTGCTTGTACCGCCTTGTCAAGGTCAGCCTTTGTAATGGTGATGCTGGCGCCATCGGGTGCCGTACCGGTTCCATCCGTGGCGACACTTGTCACCGCTGCATTTTGCTGTTGCGTGGTCAGTGCAATGGCACGGGCCACTTGCGCCGGGTGTAGGGTGCCAGCGACCGTCGATGTATTGGTGTAATCAGCCAGAGGCGAGACGGTAATGCCGGTTGCGTTCATCACACTGCTCACGGCATCGGCCTGAGAGAGACCGGTAGAAGCCATGGTGACCTGAACCATTGTCGTCAGCGGGCTTACTACCGGGCTTGCTTGTCCGGCGGGTGTCGTCATGGTGTAAGTCGTGGCGGGTGGCAAACCGGTTTCTGGCTCGATCGCGTTGGCGTCCACAACCGCGATGACCGGGTACTTTGGCGCATCGCTTGCATTGACTGTGAGGGTCGCTTTGCCGCTGGCATCCGTCTTGACGGATACCTCACCGGAATCGCAGGCGCCGTTGCCGTTTTTGTCCAGACACACCGTGGCACCTCGGATCGGGCCATCAATGACGGTGACCGGCAAACTGGTGGTTGGTGGGTTGCCACCGCCGCCACCGCCGCAACCCGCCAGTGTCAACAATGCAGAACTGGCAAAGCCAATCGCTAATTTTGTAATTTCGAATTTCATGGCTTGTTATTTCCTCTCCTGATGGGTCACGCATCAACCGGCCGGAATTCGGCCCGCCAGCTTGCAATTGTTTGACACCGAGTGTGAAAAAGATATCCCCCATTTGGGTGATTCGTGGGGCATTTTTCGCTTCGCTAGCGCCGCTTAAATGTGACGTCAATCGCAGACTTCGGCGCTGGCTTGCCGCTGCGCCACAATAGGGCTTGATGAACCCCCTGCCATCCAAGCACCAACCCCTGGCCGAGCGCCTGCGCCCGAAGACTCTGGCCGAAGTCATCGGCCAGCAGCAACTGCTGGGCGAGGGCATGGCGCTGCGACTGGCCTTTGAGTCCGGGCAACCGCACAGCTGCATTCTGTGGGGGCCACCGGGCACCGGCAAGACCACGATTGCGCGCCTGATGGCCGACGCCTTTGATGCGCAGTTCATCACCATCAGCGCCGTACTTGGCGGCGTCAAGGACATTCGCGAGGCGGTTGAACTGGCCTTGCTGGCGCAGCAACAACAAGGGCGGCGCACGATTGTGTTTGTCGACGAGGTGCACCGTTTCAACAAGAGTCAGCAGGATGCGTTCCTGCCGCATGTCGAGA
Organism: uncultured beta proteobacterium; assembly: GCA_903896425.1. Classification (GTDB taxonomy): domain Bacteria; phylum Pseudomonadota; class Gammaproteobacteria; order Burkholderiales; family Burkholderiaceae_C; genus Rhodoferax. Next base: position 2,853 of record CAITXW010000218.1, read on the forward strand.
GCGGACTCTTCACCTTCATTGGCGCCACCACCGAGAACCCCTCGTTCGAAGTCAACTCGGCTTTGCTCTCGCGTGCTGTTGTGTATGTGCTGCAGCCGCTCTCCGCGGACGACCTGGCAAAAATCATTGACAAGGCACTGGGCTTGCAGGTGCTGCCCGCAATTGACGATGCAGCGCGCGAGCGTCTGATTGGCTACGCCGACGGCGACGCGCGGCGCTTGCTCAACACGCTGGAGACACTGGCGGTGGCGGCGACACAGCAGAAGATGGACTGTGTTAGCGATACCTGGCTGATGAAAGTGCTGGGCGAGCAACTGCGCCGCTACGACAAGGGCGGCGAGCAGTTCTACGACACGATCTCTGCCCTGCACAAATCGGTACGCGGTTCCGACCCCGATGCCTCTCTCTACTGGCTGGTGCGCATGCTCGACGGCGGTGTCGATCCGCGCTACCTGGCGCGGCGCCTGATCCGCATGGCGAGCGAAGACATCGGCCTGGCCGACCCGCGCGCCTTGCGCCTGGCGCTCGATGCCGCCGAGGTCTATGAGCGTCTCGGCACACCCGAGGGCGAACTGGCGCTGGCCGAGTGCGTGGTCTACCTGGCCGTGGCGCCAAAATCGAACGCGGTCTACAAGGCCTTCAACGAGGCCAAGGCCCTGATTAAAAAAGAAGGCACGCGGCCCGTTCCGATGCACTTGCGCAATGCGCCGACCAAGCTCATGAAAGAGCTCGACTACGGCAAGGGCTACCGCTACGCGCATGACGAGGAGGGCGGTTTTGCTGCCGGCGAACGCTACCTGCCCGAAGGCATGGCAGCGCCCGGTTTTTACCGCCCGGTCGAGCGCGGGCTGGAGATCAAAATTGCCGAGAAGATGCGTCAGTTGCGGGCTCTGAATCAGGCGCTGGTCGCGCCGACTCGCGGCGCTGGCAGCCTATAATTTTTTGCAACGCCGCAGGTACCTACAGACCTCTTATTTTCACCACCGGGAGATTCATCGTGCGACTCAAGAAACTCATTTCACTGTGCGCCATCAGCACACTCGTTGGCTTGCTTCCCTTTGCGGCTGCCGCCGAGCAAAAGCTGTTTGTCTACACATCAATGAAGGAGTCGATGATCGGCGACCTGAAGATTGCGTTTGCCAAGAAGCACGCCGACATCAAGCTCGATTTTCAGTCGGCTGGCGCCGGCAAGCTGATGGCCAAGATTGCGGCCGAGCGCGAGTCCGGCAAGATCATGGCCGACGTGCTGTGGACCAGCGAGGTGCCTGATTTCTACCAGTTGAAAGCGCAGGGTCTGCTGCAACCCTACATGCCAACCGAGTTGAAGCAACTCCTCAATCCGCTGCCGGACTATGACGGCTCCTTCACCGCCGTGCGCCTGGGCACGCTGGGCATTGCCTACAACACACGCCTGATCAAGGAGGCGCCCAAGACCTGGACTGATGTGCAAAAGCCGGCTTTCAAGGGCGCCTACGGCATTGCCAACCCTGCCTTGTCAGGCACGGCCTACATGAGTGTGGCGGTCTTGTCCAAAGCCTTTGGCTGGGGCTATTTTGAAGCCCTGCGCGCCAACGGTGCGAAGATGGGCAAAGGCTCGGGCCAGGTGGTCGATGACACGGCTTCGGGCGACCTGCTGGCGAGCCTGGCGGTGGACTACATCACGCTCGACAAGGTGGACAAGGGCGCGACGCTGGCCCTGGTTTACCCGCCGGAGATGCTGGTGATTCCGAGCCCGGTTGCGATCTTCCGCAACAGCCCGAACGCCGAGGCGGCGAAGAAGTTCGTCGACTTCGTGCTCTCCAAAGACGGCCAGACCATCATCGCCAACGAAGGCACGCTGCCGGTGCGCGGTGACGTTGTGGTGCCCGCGCGCTACAAGCTGCCAACAGTGGCCGACGCGATGAAACGCGCCATGAAGATCGACTACCAGCAGATCATGAGCGAGAAAGAAGCGACCATCAAGAAGCTCACCGACATCATGCAGAAGTAGGCCAGGGCCTGACACGTGGCCAGCGTTCGCATTGAGGGTGTCAGCAAGGCCTACGCCGGCCGCACGATTCTGTCGTCGCTGTCGCTTGAAATCCAGGATGGGGAATGCTTCACCTTGCTCGGTCCCTCGGGTTGCGGCAAGACGGTTCTGATGCGATTGATTGCGGGCTTCGAGACACCTGACAGCGGCAGCATTTCGATTGGCGAGCAGGTCGTTGCCAGTGCGGCCAGCGCGCAGGCACTGCCACCCGAACAGCGCGCACTGGGCATGGTGTTTCAGGATTACGCGGTCTGGCCGCACATGAGCGTGTTCGACAACATCGCTTACCCGCTCAAACTGGCGCAGGTCGAAGTCGGCGCCCTGCGCGAGCGCACAATGCGCGCCGTTGGCCTGGTCGGGCTTGAAGGGCTGGAAGCGCGTCTGCCGTCGCAGTTGTCGGGCGGACAGCAGCAGCGCGTCGCATTGGCCCGTGCCCTGGTGTCCGAGCCGCGATTGCTGCTGCTCGATGAGCCGCTGAACAATCTGGACGCCAACCTGCGAGAGGAGATGCGCTTCGAAATCAAGGCGCTGCAGCGCAAGCTCGGCATCACCATTCTGTATGTGACGCACGATCAGGAGATTGCATTGGCGATTTCGGATCGGCTTGCGGTGATGGACGAGACCGGCGTGCTGCGCCAGATCGGCGCGCCGCAGGAGGTCTACGAAAATCCAGCCGACGATTTTGTTTTCCGCTTTCTGGGTATCGCCAATTTTCTGCCGGTGCGCCGTGATGGTTCGGCGCTGTACATCGGCGGCTCGGCGGCGCCCTGGGTCGGGCCGGCGCCGGACAAACATGGCGCGCGCATCACTGCCGGCTTTCGCCCGAGCGACGTGCTGCTCGCGCGGGATGGCGAAGGGCTGCCGGGGCGCATCGTGCGCGCGAGTTTTCTCGGCGCCCAAGTTGATTACCTGATTGACATCGCCGGCACGCTGATTCGCGCCGCTTTGCCGAGCCACGAATGTCTGGCGCGCGATCTGCTGTTTGTTGAGGGCGAGCCCTGCCGCGTCGGCCTGGCCACAGTGCAGTGGTTTGATGGTGACGTCGTGAGTGGAGCACGCGCATGAGCATGGCCAAAGCCGGCAGCCCGCGCATCGGCACACCCGAGATTCTGTTCGGCCTGTCGGTCGGCGTGCTGGTCATCGTCGTCGCCGTGCCGATGCTGCTGATCTTCTTCAACGCCTTCTGGGTCGATGGCCACTTCAATGTTGCCGATGTGCTCAAGGTGCTGCGTCAGCGCGAGACCTACAAGGCGCTGCTCAATTCCTTGTTTCTGTCGGCCGGCGTGACGGTTACCGGCACCATCGTCGGCACCTTTTTCGCGTGGCTGGTGACGCGCACCGACCTGCCGTTCAAGAAGACCATGAAGTTGCTGTTTCTGGTGCCCTTCATGCTGCCGGCCTTCATCGGCGCGCTGGCCTGGAAGATGCTGCTGTCGCCGCGCGCCGGCTACATCAACCGTTTCTTTATCGACGTACTCGGCTTCGATGGACCGATCTTTGACATCTACACCTACGCCGGAATCATCCTGGTCGAGACCATGTATTTGTTCCCCTTTGTCTTCATCCAGGTCAGCGGGGCACTGGAGCGCATGGACCCGACGTTGGAAGAGTCGGCGAGGATATCGGGCGCTGATCTGCTGACGATCACACGCCGCATCACGATCCCGCTGGTGCTGCCCTCCATTCTGTCGGGCTCGCTCTTGATCATGCTGTATTCGATGGCGCACTTCGGTACGGTGGCGGTGCTGGGCATCGAGACCGGCATCTACAACATTCCGACGCTGATCTACGAAAAAATCCACCAGAGCGCGGGCAGTTTTGATTCGATCCGCGCCGCCACCGTGTTGGCGACCGTGCTGGTGCTGGCGGCGGCGTTGATCCTGTGGTTGCAAAACCGCATCCTGCGCAAGGGCCGCTATCAGATCATCGCGGGCAAGAGCTTTCGCCCGACCGAACTCAAACTGCGCGTCTGGCGCATTCCGCTGTTTCTCTTTTGCGTCGCCTACATCGCCTTCACCATCGTGTTGCCCACAGCGACGATCTTCATGGTCGGCGGCCTCAAGACCTATGGCCTGCCGTTCACCGCCGCCAACCTGACCTTCGCCAATTACCACCACATCCTGTTCGAGTGGGACCTGACGCGCGACGCGATCTGGAACAGCATCAGCCTGGGGCTGTCGGCGGCGCTGATCACCATGTTTGCCGGCGTCATCATCTCCTACGTCATCGTCAAGATGAAGGTGCGCGGGCGCGGTCTGCTGGAGTTTCTGGGCATGCTGCCGTTCTCGGTGCCGGGCTCGGTCATTGCGCTCGGTGTCATCCTGGCCTGGAGCGGCAAGTTCGGCATCAATCTGTACAACACGGTCTGGATCATCCTGCTGGCCTACATCGCGCGCTACATGGCGTTTTCGCTCAAAGCCAATTCTGCCGCGCTGGAGCAGGTGCACGACTCGCTGGTGGAGGCGGCGCGCGCGTCGGGTGCCACCATGGGCCAGGCGCTGCGCGACATCGTGATTCCGCTGGTGCGCCCCGGCATGGTGGCGGCCTTCTTCCTGATCTTTCTGCCGGCGCTGCGCGAACTCACCGTCTCGGTGTTGCTGTACGGCCCGACGACGCGCACCATCGGCGTGGCGATCTACACCTTGAACGAAGATGGCGAGACCGTTTACTCGGCAGCGCTGGCCGGCATCGCCTTGATCATCATTGTGCTTGGCGAGGTCCTCATCAAGCGACTGGTCGCAGGCAAGAGCAAGGCATAGGGGCAGGGCAGTGGCGTATATCGAACTCAATCAGGTCAGCAAGCGCTTTGGCAAGGTCACGGCGGTGGACCGGCTCGATCTGCAGATCGCCAAAGGTGAATGCGTCGCCATGCTAGGGCCATCGGGTTGTGGCAAGACCACTACGTTGCGCATGGTGGCGGGCTTTGATGATCTTGACGAAGGCGAGATCCGCGTTGGCGAGCGGCTGCTCTCATCCAAGCGTGAAAAGTATTACCTGCCGCCCGAGCAGCGCAATTTCGGCATGGTGTTCCAGGCTTTTGCGGTCTGGCCGCACCTGTCGGTGTTCGAGAACGTGGCCTTTCCCTTGCGTGTGCGCAAGCTGCCCAAAGCCGAGATCATGGCGCGCACCGAAGAGGCGCTGAAACACACGAACCTGCTGTCGGCAGCCGCTTCAAGCCCGGACGATCTCTCGGGCGGCGGCAAGCAGCGCGTGGCACTGGCGCGCGCGCTGGCGATCCGGCCTGACGTGATGCTGCTTGATGAACCGCTGTCGAGCCTGGACCCGCACCTGCGCGAGGAGATGCGTTTCGAGATCAAGGATTTGCAGCGCCGCTTTGGTTTTTCCATTCTGTACGTGACGCACGACCAGTCCGAAGCGATGGCTTTGTCGGACCGAATTTTGATCATGCGCGCCGGCGTGGTGCAGCAGATCGGCACGCCGCTGCAGGTTTACGGTGCGCCTGCCAACCGCTTTGTCTTCGAGTTCATCGGCTTGTCGTGTTTTCTGCAGGCCAACTTGAACGCTTCGGGCATGCAGCTTGACGGCGCTGCTTATGCCTGGCCCGTCGGTGTGGCAGCGCCTCAGGAACTGGTGAGCGCGGGGGTTGGTTTACTGGCTGCGCGCCCGACCGAGATTGATTTTGTGGCGGACGGCGGCGTGCGCGGCGAAGTGCTGCGCAAAGCCTACCTCGGTGAGACCATCGACTATCTGGTGCGCGTTGGCGCCAGTGAACTGCGGGTGCAAAAGACAAGGCGTGCGATCGGACCGGCTGTGGGTGAATCCTGTGGACTGAACTTCCTGCGTCCGCACTGGTACCCGGTTTGATTGCGAAGGCGCGGTTGAGGCGCTTGCATCCGTTTGGCTAATCCCCGGTTCATGCGGTTAATGCGAGGGTTAACCCATGGCGCTGCGCCAAGAAGTGCATTCACCCCTTCGCTACAATCGCCAGCACCCATCTGTCGGGGCGTGCGTTAGTTGCCGCACTGGCAGGTTTATTGCTTGACTAGAGATAGACGACACACGGCGGCGGCGCTTTTCAGCAGACGGCTGATTCCCGGTCGGTGGTCAAAATCGGAGAAGTTTATGGATACCTTCATACAGCAGATCATCAACGGTCTGGTGTTGGGCAGCATGTATGCCTTGGTAGCACTGGGCTACACCATGGTTTACGGCATCATCGGCCTGATCAACTTTGCCCACGGTGAAGTGCTGATGGTCGGTGCCTTGACCAGCTGGACCATCATCGGTTTGATGAAAGACGCGATGCCGGGCGCACCGGGATGGATCATTCTGCTGGTGTCGTTGATCATTGCCTGCGTTGTGGCCGGCATCCTGAACCTGATCATCGAAAAAGTGGCGTACCGGCCGCTGCGCAACAGTCCCAAACTGGCGCCGCTGATCACCGCCATCGGCATGTCGCTGCTGCTGCAGACGCTGGCCATGATCATCTGGAAGCCCAATTACAAGCCCTATCCAACGCTGCTGCCCAGCGAACCCTTCGATATCGGCGGCGCTGTCATCACACCCACGCAGGTTTTGATTCTGGGCATGACGGCGGTGTCGCTGGCGATTCTGATGTGGCTTGTGAACTACACGAAGTTGGGTCGTGCCATGCGCGCCACGGCCGAGAACCCGCGCGTGGCGGCGCTGATGGGTGTCAAGCCCGACATGGTGATTTCCGCCACCTTCCTGATTGGTGC
>CAITXW010000219.1 GCA_903896425.1 uncultured beta proteobacterium
AAACTCATGACCGACGGCATTTTGCTGGCCGAAACGCAGACCGACCCGCTGCTCAAGGCCTACGACACGATCATCATTGACGAGGCGCACGAGCGCAGCCTGAACATCGATTTCCTGCTCGGCTACCTGCGCCAGATCCTGCCGCGCCGCCCGGACCTGAAAATCATCGTGACCTCGGCCACCATCGACGCCCAGCGCTTTGCCGATCACTTTGCGTCAAGGACACGCCTGGCGCCGGGCCGCCCCAAGCCAGGCGACGCCCCCTCGGGGGGCAGCGACGACGCGCAGCGCGGAGCGTGGGGGCCTTTAGTACCAGCACCGGTCATCATGGTGTCCGGGCGCATGTTCCCGGTGGAGCAACGCTACCGGCCGTTCGAGGAGTCGCGCGACTACGACCTCAACAACGCCATTGCCGATGGTGTTGATGAACTCTGGCGCGACGTGCACAACAGCGGCGACATTCTGGTGTTCCTGCCGGGCGAGCGCGAGATTCGCGAGGCGGCCGACCATTTGCGCCGGCACCTCGCCCACCAGCCGCTGTTTCGCAATGCCGAAGTGCTGCCGCTGTTTGCGCGGCTGTCGCAGGCGGAGCAGGACCGCATCTTTGATGGCCACAGCGGGCGGCGCATTGTGCTGGCCACCAATGTGGCCGAGACCTCGCTTACCGTGCCGGGCATCCGCTACGTCATCGATGCCGGCACGGCGCGCATGAAGCGCTACAGCTTTCGCAGCAAGGTGGAGCAGTTGCTGGTCGAGCCGATCAGCCAGTCTTCGGCCAATCAGCGTGCCGGGCGTTGCGGCCGGGTTGCCAACGGCATCTGCATCCGGCTCTACGAGCAGAAAGACTTTGACGGCCGTCCGCGCTTCACAGATCCCGAGATTCTGCGCAGTTCGCTGGCCGGTGTCATCCTGCGCATGAAGTCGCTGCACCTGGGCGGTGTCGAGGAGTTTCCGTTTCTGGAGCGTCCATCCGGGCGCGCCATTGCCGACGGCTACCAGTTGTTGAACGAACTCGGCGCCGTCGATGACGTTAACGAACTCACGCCAATGGGCAACGAGCTGGCCCGTTTGCCACTGGACCCGCGTGTCGGCCGCATGATTCTGGAAGCACGAGGGCGCAGCGCGCTCGACGAGGTGCTGGTGATCGCGTCGGCGCTGAGCGTGCAGGATGTGCGCGATCGACCGCTGGAGGCGCAGACCCAGGCTGATCAGGCGCATGTCAAGTTCGATGACGAGAAGAGTGAATTCAGTGGTTATCTGAAGCTGTGGAAGTGGATTAATGATGGCAAGGGTGGGGAAGGGCAACATAAATTGTCGAACCGCCAGTACGAGCAGTTGCTGCGGCAAAACTTCGTCAACATCCGGCGCGTGCGCGAGTGGCGCGACATTCATTCTCAGTTGCATACGGTGGTGGCCGAGCACAAGTGGCGTTTGAACACGGCGCCGGCGAGTTACGAGCAATTGCATTTGTCCATGCTCTCAGGCCTGCTCGGCAACATTGGTTGCAAGGTCGAGGTCGAGGCGAACCAGGGTGAGTACCTGGGCGCGCGCAGCATCAAGTTCTTTGCCCATCCGGGCGCGCACCTGAGCAAGAAGCCCGGGCGCTGGGTGGTGGCGGCCGAACTGGTCGAGACCACGCGACTGTTTGGCCGCGGCATCGCCAATATCGAGCCGCAGTGGCTGGAGCAGGTGGCGGAGCATTTGCTCAAGAAGCAGTTGCTCGATCCGCACTGGGAGAAGAAGGCCGGCGAGGTGGTGGCGCTGGAGCGCGCCACGCTCTACGGCATCGTGATTTACAGCGGGCGGCGCGTCAACTTCGGCCGCGTCGATGCGGTTGCAGCGCGCGAGATCTTCATCCGCGAAGCTTTGGTGGCCGGGCAGTGGGAGACGACGCTGCCTTTTCTCACTGCCAACCAGCGGTTGATCCGGCAAGTGGAAGACATGGAGCACAAAGCCCGCCGGCAGGACGTGCTGGTGGAAGAGGAACTGATTTACGCCTTCTACGACCAGCAGTTGCCAGCCGATGTCTGCAGTGCCTACAGCTTCGAGAACTGGTACCGCGAAGAAATCAAAAAGCAGCCGCAACTTTTGCTGTTGACGCTGGACGAGTTGATGCGCCACGAGGCGGCCGGCATCACGACGCAGTCGTTTCCGAAGACGCTGCGTCTGGGTGGCGTCGATTGCGCTGCCACCTACCTGCACGAGCCAGGCGATGTCAGGGATGGCCTGACGGTGACGGTGCCACTGTTTGTTTTGAACCAGGTCAACGAGGAGCGCTGCGAGTGGCTGGTGCCGGGCATGCTCAAGGACAAAATTCAGGCACTGCTCAAAACCCTGCACCAGCGCCCGCGCTCGCGTCTGGTGCCGTTGCCCGATAGCGCTACCAGGATGGCACAGGCGCTGAACGAGCCGGCCACCTTCGGCCATGGCTCACTGGTCGATGCCGTGCTGAAGTTGGTGCGCCTGGCGACCTCGCTCGACGTGGTGCGTGCCGACATCAAGGTTGACATGCTGAGCCCGCATTTCTTCATGAACTTTCGCGTGGTGGATGAGCATGGCCGCCAGTTGGGCCATGGGCGCAACCTCGGCGCACTGAAATCCGAACTCGGTGCCCAGGCACGCGGTGCCTTCCAGGCCTTGGCTGGCCTCAAGCTGGCAAGCAATGCCGCTGCCCTGCCAGCGCAGAAGGATGTCGCACTGCCAGTCGCCAGTCGCACCGCTGCACCTGCCGGTGCCAAGCCTTCGACTGCCGCCGCGCCAGCCGGTCAGCGCTACACCGCCTGGACTTTTGGCGAGTTGCCGGAACTGCTGGAGATTCAAAAAGGGGGACAGACCTTGATCGGCTATCCGGGCCTGATTGACGCCGGCGACGCGGTGATGATCGAGGTCTTTGACGAGCCCGATGTCGCGGCCGTCAAACACCGTGCCGGTTTGCGCCGCCTGTTTTCGCTGCAGATCAAGGATGCGCTCAAGTACCTGGAAAAGAATATTCCCGATCTGCAGAAGATGGCGATCACCTTCCTGCAGGTTGGCAAGACGGCCGACGGCGCTGGCGGCGGCACGATAGAGGAACTGCGCGAGCAGATCGTCAGTGTCGCGCTGGACCGGGCTTTTCTGCTGGAACCCTTGCCCACCAATGAAGCAGATTTCAAGCGCCGCATCGACGAGGGCCGGGGGCGCCTGACCTTGATTGCCAACGAAGTCGCGCGTCTGGCCAGCGTCATTTTGCTGGAGTACGCTGCGGCCGCGCGCAAGCTCAAGGACACGCGCAATGCACCCGAAGCCACTGCCGATGTGGCCCAGCAACTCGCGCGCCTGATGCCCAAGCGCTTTCTCGCCAACTCACCCTGGGGCCCGCTGCAACACTTTGCGCGCTACCTCAAGGCGATCACGGCGCGCCTCGACAAATACCGCGCTGACCCGGCACGTGATGCAGCGCGCTTGGCCGAACTGCGCCCGCTCGAGCAGCGCTACTGGCGTCTGGTGGCCGAGCGCAAAGGCGTGGTCGATGAGCGCATGCAGGAGTTTCGCTGGCTGCTGGAAGAGTTGCGCGTGAGCTTCTTCGCGCAGGAACTGCGCACGCCGCAGCCAGTCAGCGTCAAGCGCCTGGATAAAGCCTGGGCGCTGTTGCTCTGAAGCTCAGAGCGCCTGCAGCCGCTGCAGCGCAGCGTTGAGCGTTTCGTCCTTCTTGGCAAAGCAGAAACGCACCACGTGCTGATCAAAACCGTTGCCGTAAAAAGCTGACAAGGGGATCGCCGCCACGCCAATCTCGGACGTCAGCCAGAGGCAGAACTCGGCTTCAGGCAAATTGCGCTCCGGCACCGCCAGACCCGAGATGTCAACGCACTGGAAGTAGGTGCCTTCGCCCGGTAGCAACCGAAACTTGGTGCGCTGCAGGCCGGCGCGGAACAGGTCGCGCTTGCGCTGGTAGAAGGCCGCCAGTTCCAGATACGGTTTGGCATCCGCCATGTAGGCGGCCAGCGCGTGCTGCACCGGCGTGTTGACGGTGAAGACGTTGAACTGGTGCACCTTGCGAAACTCGGCGCTTAGCGCTGCGGGTGCGGCCACATAGCCGACCTTCCAGCCGGTCACGTGGTAGGTCTTGCCAAAGCTCGACACGATGAAGGCACGCGCCGCCAGGCCGGGGTAGCTGGCCGCGCTCTGGTGTTGCTGGCCGTCAAACACCATGTGCTCATAGACCTCGTCGCTGATCAGTAGCACATCGGTCGGTGCCAGGATCTCCTGCAGGCGCAGCATGTCCTGCGCCGTCCAAACCGTGCCGCTCGGGTTGTGCGGTGAGTTGATCAGGATGGCGCGGGTTTTTGGTGTGAGGGCCGCAGCGATTTTGTCAAAGTCGGGGCGGAAGGTGCCCGGCGTCAGGGGTACGCGCACCGTCACGCCGCCGGCCAGTTCGATGTTGGGCACATAGCTGTCGTAGCAGGGCTCCAGCACGATGACCTCGTCGCCCGGGTGCACGATGGCCAGGATGGCGGTGATGATGGCCTGCGTGGCGCCGGCCGTGATGGTGATCTCGCTGGCCGCGTTGTAGCGCCGGCCATACAGCGCCTCGACCTTGCTGGCGATGGCTTCGCGCAGCACCGGCACACCGGTCATCGGCGGGTACTGATTCAGGCCTTTTTGCATGGCCACGGTAACTGCGTCAACCAGGGCTGGATCGCAGTTGAAGTCCGGGAAGCCCTGGCCCAGATTGACGGCGTTCTTCTCGGCTGCCAGTGTCGACATCACGGTGAAGATGGTGGTGCCAACCTTGGGCAGTCGGCTTTGCAGGGTGGGGGTTCTTTCGCTGGTCATGGCAGGTAGTATTCAGCGGGTGACAAAAGGGTTTTAGAGCTCATAGTCATCCACATGCCCGGTCATGGCGCGCTCAACCAGGTTTCGGCTCAGGCGGTCGCTCAGCAATTCGGCAAAGTTGTAGACGAAGTTGCGCAGGTAGGCGCCACGCTTGAACGCGACGCGGGTCACGTTCTGACCGAACAGCTGACCCGCCGGACGCACCACGAGATCACTTTTGGCACCGTCGGCGACCACATCGGTTACCGACATTTCGGCAGCAATGCCAATGCCCAGACCCAGGCGCACATAGGTCTTGATGACGTCCGAGTCGATCGCTTCCAGCGCAATGCGCGGTTCGAGTTTGCGCGTGGCAAACGCATGGTCGATCTTGGTACGCCCGGTGTAGGCGGGGTGGTAGGTGATCAGCGGCTCACGCGCAATGTCTTCAAGCGTGATGTGTTCCTTCTGGCACAGCGGGTGGCCCACCGGCAGCACCAGCACATGCTGCCACTCATAGCAGGGCAGGGTGACGAGTTCGGAATAGCCCGTGAGCGATTCGGTAGCGATCCCGATCTCGGCCACTTCGTCGATCAGCATGCGCGCAACCTGGTCCGGAGAGCCCTGGTGCAGGCTGACGTTGATCTTGGGGTAGGTCAGGCGCAGCTTGGCGACCGGCGCTGGCAGCACGTAGCGCGCCTGTGTGTGGGTGGTGGCGATCGAGAGTGTGCCGCTGTCTTCTGCGCTGTACTGCTCGCCGATGCGTTTGAGGTTGCCAATCTCGCGCAGGATCAGTTCGATGCTCTTGAGCACCAGTTGTCCGGGTTCGGTCACACGCTTGAGGCGTTTGCCATGGCGCGCAAAGATCTCGATGCCGAGTTCTTCTTCGAGTTCGATGATGGCTTTGGAGACGCCGGGTTGGGAGGTATGCAGGGCCTTGGCGGCTTCTGTCAGATTGAGGTCGCGCCGGACGGCTTCCTGGACAAAACGGAATTGATGTAGGTTCATGCCAAATTTCAGCTAACAGTGAAATTTATTATGCCTCAATCGTATATTCCAAAGCCTCTGGCAGTCAGGAAACCGCTATCTTGGCAATCAATTCGATCACCCGCGGCTCTTCGCCTAGCGCGGGTCGCAGGTCAAACGCAATCTGCGGGTGGCTGGCACGTACGCTGGCGAGCAAGCGCGGCAGGTCCTCACGCGTGTGTTTGCCCATGCCCAGAAACAGGGGGATGACGCGGATCGCCAATACACCCAGGCTGGCCAGTTCCGCCACGCTGATGGCCAGATCAGGTGCCATGACCTCAAGATAGGCGCAACGTATCGCAACCGAGGGCGCAGTTTTTTCAATGTGGGCCGCGATCGCTTCGATTGGCGCCTTCCACAGCGGGTCGCGCGAGCCGTGCGCCAGCAGAATGATGCCGCGCTGGTTTGCCGGAAAATTCATCGTCGTCGCACCAGCCAGACATAGGCTGTCAGCGACAGCAGTAAATAAATCATGCCGGGAAGCGCCGCTGTCAGCCAGGGCTGCCAGTTCTGCAGGTTGCCGATGTAGCCAAAAACGTTGTTCAGAAGAAAGAAGCTGATACCGGCCATGACGCCACCGAACACGTAGCCGGCAATGCCGCTTGAGCGGAAATGCAGGTAGGCGAAAGGCAGCGCCAACACCACCATCACCAGACAGCTCAAAGGGTAGAAGACTTTTTTCCAGAACTCAATTTCGTAGCGTTGTGCGCTCTGCCGATTCGCGTCCAGGTGCCGGATGTACTGGAACAGGTCATAAGTGCTCATGCGTTCGGGCTTGAGCAAGGCAGCGGAAACCATCTCTGCGCTGATCTCGTTGGGCCAGCGGAACTCATCCACCTGGCTACGCTCGATGTGGGGATTTTCTGCATTGCGCGGTGGAAATTCGGTCCGCACCAGGCGCTTGAGTTGCCACGCATCATCCAGGTTGTGCGACGCCGATTTCGCCTGCATCATGGAAATCAAAAAACCCTGGTTGTCAAACTCAAAGATACGCACGCCACGCATGCTGCCGTCGGATTCGAGTGCGTTGATATTGACGGCGTACTGTGAGTAGTTTTGCCGCTCCTTGAGCCAGGCACCAGTGCGTCCGACCGTGATGACGCCCTGGTAACGCGCCTTGAGCAACTGCCCGCTGCGGTCCGCTGCGGGTGAAATGTAATCGCCCAGTACAAAGGTCAACAGCACAAACGCAGTGCCGAGCCAGAGCAGGGCCTTGAGTGCGCGCCAGGGTCCGAGTCCACTGGTGCGCAGAATCGTGTACTGCGAGGTCTGGGCAAAGCGCGCCATGGTGAAGATGGTGCCGATGAGGACGGCGATTGGAATCAGCTCGTACAGGTGGCTCGGAATCATCAGCGCCACGAAAGTCAGCGCCTGAACCAGTTGGTACTGCGGGGCATTGGCACGCCCGATCGACTGGATCTCTTCAACAAAATCAAAAAAGAAAAAGAGTGAAAGAAAGCACAGCGTGACAAAGCCCACGGCGCCCAGCACTTCACCGTAGATCAGGCGGCGGATGGTCTTCAAGAGGTGGTCCTCGAAGCCGGGCTTGGCTGCCGGCGGATCAGGGAGCCCCAGTGCCAGTTGTTGTGCGACTTGGCCAGCCAGCCCAGGCCGAGCGCCAGTGCGCCGCCATGCAGGCTCAGCATGAAGCCGGCAAAACCGAACTGGCCAGTGCTGATCCAGTTCTGACCGAGGTTTAACAGGTTGTTGTAGAGGATGAAGGCGAACAGCGAAAAGACCAGATTGAAGCTGCGCCCGATACGCGGATTCACACTGGAAACGGGAATGCCCAGGATGATGAAATTGAACGCCGCCAGAATCAGACCGAAGCGCCAGGACAACTCGGCCAGGTTGGGTGGCGTGAGTTTCGTGAGCAGTTCGAGTGTGGGGATGGTGTTGACCGGAATGAAATCCGTGTTACTGAGGATATCGGTCCCGATCTTGATCCGGTATTCCTCGAATTCGCTGATCTTGAGTTCCCCCTTGCCGATCAGGTGTTCCAGGCGTTGGCCGTTGCTGAGCAACAGGATGCGGTCCTGTCCGTCGTGCTCAAGGCGCCCGCTGCGGGCCGATGTGATGGTTTCCTTGCCGTTTTCAGTGGTGGCAATGAAGACGTTGGAGCCAGAGAGTTCGCCGTTGGCGTTCTTTTCCAGAAAGAAAACCCGGTTGCCTCCGGCCGATTCCTGAAACTGCCCGGGCTCGACGCGCTCGATGTCGCCGCGCTTTTCGTATTGGTCCTTGAGGTTTTCAATTCTCTGGTTAGACCAGGGCAGCACCAGCAGCGCCAGCGCGATCACCACCAGCAGCACGGGCCAGGCAAACTGGAACAGTGGTTTGAGAAACGCGCTCAAGCCCCGACCACTGGTGAACCAGATCACCATTTCACTGTCGCGGTACATGCGTGACAGGGAGCCGAAGATGGAGATGAACAGACTCATGGTCAGGATCGTCGGCATGTAGGCCAGGACCGTGTAGCCCATGACCAGCGCAACGTCTGAAGGGTTGAAACTGCCACGCGAGGCCTGTCCCAGCGTGCGGATCAGCGTCATTGTCATGACAACCGTCACCAGCACGACCAGCGTGGCGCCGAAACTGCGTGACAGTTCATGGCGAATGGAAGAATGGAATAGCATCGGTGTCTTGCGCGACAGTCTGCTGCAATGCGTTAACTGTCTCCTACTGATTAAAATTTGCCGGACCGGGCGCCACGGGTCATTGGCTGGGTCCGCATTATCCTCAACTGATTGAACAAGACGAATTATGAACTTTGAACTCAAGCCCCTTGACCTGGCTGCTGCTGCTGCCCAAAAATGCGACGCCCTGATTGTGTTGCTGGCGGCTTCATTCAAGCCGGGCAAAGACGTCTTGTCCAGTCTCGCTGCGCAGGCAATTCAGAGCGGCGATCTGGAGACCCAGGCCGGCAAGTTGCTGTCGCTGTATCGCCCGACTGGTGTCAGCAGCACACGCGTTGTGCTGGTCGGCGTGGGCAACGGTTCGGCCCGGGAGGTGGGCAAGGGCATCTCGGCTGCGGTGGCCGCTGTCAAATCGAAGCAGGTGAAGAAACTGCTGGTTTGCTGGGCCGGCACGCCGGGCGACAGCGCTCTGCGCAGCGCCATCATGGCAGTAGCCGAGGCCAGCTATGTTTACACCAGTACCAAGTCGAAACCCGAACCGCGGGTGCTTGAGCGCGTTGTGCTGGCTTTGCCAGAGGTGGTGAAGTTCCGGACCGTTTTCAAGCAGGCGGTTGCGGCCGTGAACGGGATTGAATTCGCCAAGGAATGGGCGAACCGTCCGGCCAACCACGCAACACCCAGCCTGCTGGCGAGTGCAGCCCGGTCTTTGGCCAGGTTGCCAAAAATTTCGTGTGAAGTGCTCGGGCCGAAGGAAGTAGCCAAACTGGGCATGGGGTCTTTTATGGCGGTGGCCCAGGGCACGGACGAGCCGCTGCGTTTTATCGTGCTGCGCTACAGCGGCGCCGCGAAGACCCAGGCGCCTACCGTTCTGATTGGCAAGGGCATCACCTTTGACAGCGGCGGCATTTCACTCAAACCCGCACCCGAGATGGACGAGATGAAGTTCGACATGTCGGGCGCTGCCAGTGTGCTCGGCGTGTTTCGCGCGATGGCGGACCTGCAACCGGCCATCAACGTGGTCGGTCTGATCCCCGCTTGTGAGAACCTCTCGGGCGGGCGCGCCATCAAGCCCGGCGATGTCGTGACCAGCATGAGCGGGCAGACGATTGAAATTCTCAACACCGACGCCGAGGGGCGACTGGTACTGTGCGACGCCCTGACCTATGCGGAACGTTTCAAACCGCGCGCCGTGGTGGACATCGCTACGCTCACCGGTGCCTGCATGATTGCCTTGGGCGGCGTGCGCAGTGGTCTGTTTTCCAGCAATGACGAGTTGGCAAGCGCACTGCTGGCGGCAGCGGAAACCTCCAACGATTTGTGCTGGCGCCTGCCACTCGATGACGACTACGCGGAGGGGCTCAAGAGCAACTTCGCCGATGTGGCCAATGTTGCCGGTCGCGCCGGTGGTGCCATCACCGCGGCCAAGTTTCTGCAACGTTTTGCCAGCCAGTTCCCCTGGGCGCATCTGGACATTGCCGGCACCGCCTGGAAGAGTGGCGCTGCCAAAGGCGCCACCGGGCGCCCGGTGGCACTGCTGCTGCAATACCTGTTGACGCCAGCCAAGTAGTGCCCGCAGTGTTGCCATGACCGATGTTGCTTTTCACTTCAATGCGCCGGACCGTCTGGCGTATTGCTGCCGCCTGCTGCGCAAGGCGGTCGCCGGCAAGGCGCGAGTGGTGGTGACGGGCTTGCCCGATACCCTGGCACAACTCGACGAGCTGCTTTGGACATTTTCACCAACCGATTTTGTAGCGCATTGCCAGATCGACAGCGAGGCTGAACTGATTGCGGCATCGCCAGTGATCCTCGCGCCAACGATTACGTCGGTGCCGCATCAACAGGTGTTGATCAACCTCGGGCAATCGGTGCCTGATGGCTTTGAGCGCTTCGAGCGCGTGATCGAGATCGTCGGTCTGGATGATGACGAGCGCCAGTTCGCGCGAGCGCGGTGGAAACACTACACCGAGCGGGGTCATGCGATCACCCGGCATGACCTGACTTTGAAGACATCAAGCTGATGAACATTCCGCCACGCACGCCACCCCGATTCCTTCCAACGCTGTCGCAGGTGGTAGATCCGAGCAGTTTGGGGTTGCCAGTGTCGACGGTAGCGATTGACCCTGAGCAGCTTGTGCAGATCGTGCTGCAGCAGGTCGATGCAGCGCTCATGGACCGTGTGCGCAAGCAGATGGAAGAAACCCTGCTGCTGAAATGGCAATCTGTTGCGGCATCGCTTCGCGATGAGTTCGAGCCTATGGTCAGAGCCTTGGTATCGGAGACACTTGCAGCGCAAAGCGACCAGGAGAAATCGAAATAAATTTGTGTTGTCTGCGCGAATTGGTGACTACCCTATGTTTTTGGCTTGAAAATTGCGTTATCGTGTCGGGTGTGGAGCAAAGAGTGCTCACAAATTTATTAACTTTGGAGTTGTTATGCAAATGAAATTGAAAATTACCGTAGTTGCAGCAATGGCCGCCGTTGCTGGCTTTGCCATGGCGCAGGACGTGCAAGTCGTCAAGATCGGTCACGTTGCACCGATGTCGGGCGGTCAAGCCCACTACGGCAAGGACAATGCCAACGGTTCCTTGATGGCGGTTGAAGACCTCAATACGCAAAACATTGTCATCGGTGGCAAGAAGATCAAGTTCGAACTGCAGGCTGAAGATGATGCAGCCGATCCAAAACAGGGCACGGCTGTTGCACAAAAACTGTGCGATGCCAAGGTCGCTGGCGTGGTCGGTCACCTGAATTCAGGCACGACGATTCCTGCTTCCAAGATTTACAACGACTGTGGCATTCCCCACGTCACCGGCGCGGCGACCAACCCCAATTTGACCAAGCCCGGTTACAAGACCACGTTCCGTATCATCGCCAACGACAACTCGCTGGGCGCAGGACTGGCCGCTTATGCGGCTGACACATTGAAGCTCAAGAAGGTTGCTGTTATCGACGACCGTACCGCTTACGGCCAGGGCGTTGCTGAAGTGTTCAAGAAGACCGCTATTGCCAAGGGCATGCAAGTGGTCGACGAGCAGTTCACAACTGACAAGGCAACTGACTTCATGGCGATTCTGACGGCTATCAAGGCCAAGGGTCCGGACGCGATCTTCTACGGCGGCATGGACGCACAAGCTGGCGCCATGTTGCGCCAGATGGACCAGTTGAACCTGTCCAAAGTGAAGTTCTTCGGCGGCGATGGCATCTGCACCACGGAAATCATCAAGATCGCTTCGGGTGCCAAGAGCCTGGACGGAGTGGTCTGTGCTGAAGGTGGCGCATCGATTGCCAAGATGCCTGGTGGTACTGCCTGGAAGGCACGCTACGACGCCAAGTTCCCGGGTCAGTTCCAGATCTACAGCCCGTTCACCTATGACGCAACCTTCGTTCTGGTTGATGCCATGAAGCGCGCCAATTCGACCGACCCCAAGGTTTACGTTCCGAAAATGGGCGCGACCAATTTCAAGGGCGTTACAGCCAATATCGCTTTTGAAGCCAACGGCGAATTGAAGAATCCGTCGATGACCCTGTCCACCTACAAGGACGGCAAGAAAGTCGCTCTGTAACTGATACGGTTTACTACAGGCAAGAAGAAGCCACCTTCGGGTGGCTTTTTTCTTGCCTGTTGCACGCCGCGTGAGGGAAATCGAGGCTTGCCTCAGTTAAAATCGCGGATGCTGGAGCGGTGGATGAGCGGTTTAAGTCACACGCCTGGAAAGCGTGCGAGGGGTAAAACCCTCCGGGGGTTCGAATCCCCCCTGCTCCGCCAGTGATAAAGAAAAACGGG
>CAITXW010000220.1 GCA_903896425.1 uncultured beta proteobacterium
GGTGCAAACCTACCTGCGCAGCGTCAAGGCGGTCACGGTGCTGCTGTATGAGCAGCCTTGCGCCACCGAACGCCGGCGCCTGCGCAAACGCGGCAAGTGGGTGGACCCGGCCAAGCGCAGCTTTATCAACGCCGCGGTCTGCGAAGGCTGCGGCGACTGCAGCACGGTATCCAACTGCCTCTCGATCGAGCCGCTGGAAACGCCGCTCGGGCGCAAGCGCAAGATCAACCAGAACAGTTGCAACAAGGACTTCACCTGCACCGAGGGCTTTTGCCCGAGCTTTGTCACGGTGCACGGCGGCGCGCTGCGCAAGCCACCGCAACTGGCACCGGCTGCGGTGCAGGAACTGCCACAACCGCCAATGCCCGTGATCGAGCGACCCAGCCGCAGCATGAGCATGCTGGTGGGCGGCATCGGCGGCACCGGCGTTGTGACCATCGGCCAATTGCTTGGCATGGCGGCGCACATCGACGGCCTGGCCTGCTCGATTCTGGATGTCACCGGGCTGGCGCAAAAGTATGGCGCCGTGCTCTCGCATGTGCACATTGCACCCAGCGCCGATCTGCTGCACGCAACCCGCATCGCGCCGGGCGAAGCCGACACCGTGATCGGTTGTGACCTGATCGTCGCGGCCGGCGAGGAGTCGCTCTCGCGCATGCGCGCCGGGCGCACCCGCATCGTGGTCTGCACCGACGTCATACCGACAGCCGACTTCACGCGCAATGCCGACTGGCAGGTCGACGACAAGGCCATGCTGCAAGCGATACAAGGTATTTGCGGTGAGCAGTTCTTCGCCGCCAACGGCATCGAATTGGCACGTGCCCTGATGGGCGACAGCGTGGCGGCCAATATGTTCATGCTCGGTGCCGCCTGGCAAAAGGGCTGGGTTCCGGTCTCGCTGGAAGCGCTGAACAAGGCGATCGAACTCAATGGCGTGCAGATCGAATTCAACCGCACCGCCTTCCTGTGGGGCCGGCGTGCTGCCACCGATCTGGCAGCGGTACGCAAAGTGGCAACGCCGGCCAACGTGATCCAGTTCGTGCCGCGCAACAACGAGACGCTGGCCGAGTTGATGCAGCGCCACGAAACGTTCCTGACCGAATACGACAACGCTGCCTATGCCGCGCGTTACCGCGCACTGCTGGAGCGCGTTGCCAAGCTGGACCAGCAACTCGGCGCCGATGGGCGCCTGAGCCGCAACGTGGCGCTGAGCTACTTCAAGTTGCTGGCGAGCAAGAACGAATGGGAGGTGGCGCGCCTGTACAGCTCGGATGCTTTCCGCCAGCAACTGGCTGCCACGTTTGAAGGTGACTACACGCTGCACTTCCATCTCGGCGCCTGGCCTTTTGGCAAGATGGATCCGGTCAGCGGCAAGGTGAAAAAGCGTGAACTCGGTCCCTGGGTGATGCGCGCCTTCAAACTCATGAACGCGTTGCGCGGTCTGCGCGGCACATGGCTCGATCCCTTCCGCAACAACGCCGAGCGCAAGCTCGATGCGCGGCTGCTGGCGCAGTACGAACAAGACATCAGCGCGCTGCTGGCCGCGCCGCAAGCCCGGCCACTGGATACGGTGCTGGCACTGGCCGCCCTGCCGCAAAAAATTCGCGGCTACGGACATGTCCGCGAAACATCGGCCGCAAGCGCCGACAATGAGCGCGCGCAACTGCTTGCCAGCGCAACACCACAACTGGCGCAAGCCGCCTGAGAGCACGACCATGAGCACCCACAAAGCGCCCAAAGCTGAACCACCAAGCGCCACGGTGGCAAGCCCGACCGTCGGCCCCGGCAACTTCCCCATCGTCGGCATCGGTGCTTCGGCCGGCGGTCTGGCAGCCTTTGAAGCCTTCTTTGCCGGCATGCCGCAGGGCGCCGATCCTGGCATGGCCTTTGTGCTGGTGCAACACCTCGCCCCCGACCACAAAAGCATTCTGGCCGACCTGGTGCGGCGTTACACCCGCATGCAGGTGTTCGAGGTTGAAGACGGCATGCAGGTGCACGTCAACTGCACCTACATCATTCCACCGAACCGCGACATGGCCTTCCTGAACGGCCATCTGCAATTGCTGGAGCCCTCGGCACCGCGCGGCCAGCGCTTGCCGATCGATTACTTCTTTCGCTCGCTGGCGCAGGACCAGCACGAGCGCGCCATTGGCATCATTCTTTCCGGCACCGGCAGCGACGGCACGGCCGGCGTGCGCGCGATCAAGGGCGAAGCCGGCATGGTGATGGTGCAGCGCCCGGAAACAACCGAGTTTGACGGCATGCCACGCAGCGCGCTGGCCACCGGCTTGGTCGATTTCGAGTTGCCACCGAACGAGATGGTGGCGCAGTTGACGGCCTACGTGGCGCGCGCCTTTGGCACGCTGCCGCGCCTGGGCGGCATTGTGGCACCGCAAACCGAGAATTCACTCAAGCGCATCTTCATCCTGCTGCGCGCGCAGACCGGTCACGATTTTTCGCAATACAAACCCAGCACCATTCACCGTCGCATCGAACGCCGCATGGCGGTACACCAGATCGAGACACTGGAGAGCTACGTCAAATTCCTGCAACAGTCGCCACCCGAGGTGGAAGCGCTGTTTCGTGACCTGTTGATAGGCGTCACCAACTTCTTTCGCGACACCGAAGCCTTTACCATGCTTGAGCAGCAGATCCTGCCCAAGCTGTTTGCCGACAGGCCAGCCGGCGGGGTGCTGCGGGTCTGGGTGCCGGGCTGCTCCACGGGTGAGGAAGCCTACTCCATCGCCATCCTGATGCAGGAGCGCATCGAGGCGCTCAAGCAAAGCTACACGGTGCAGGTTTTTGCCAC
>CAITXW010000221.1 GCA_903896425.1 uncultured beta proteobacterium
AAAAACAGCCAGCGTAAACACTGTGGCGCGAAACTTCAGCGACTGCCAGGGGAAGATTTTCGGCTTCATGGCGCACTCCTGTTGTGCTATCTTGTTAATAGCTGTTTACGCAGTATCTCCCTGGTCTTGTGGCACATTTTTCTATAGAACCGGATGGCGTCGCGGCCTGCATCCGCGGTCAGGTGGCTGACTGCATCGACCCACATCGTGGTGACAACTTAGCTTCCAAATGCTCTTACGTCAAGTCAGACTTGGAGCGTTGATCTAGATCACGGATCAGCTCAACAGCTGTTTGCCCTGCAGCCTTCTTGTGGCCATCGGTACTTTGCCAGGTTCCTTCAGGCCCGAAAGTGTCCTGATGGCGGGCAATGCTGTAGAACGGCTCATCGTTTCGCGCGCACCGCGCCGGGGGCGCTTGGCTGGCTGGGGTTGATCGCATTCGAATGTCAGCTTTGAAGCGAGCACGTCGGCCACTGCAATGGCTCCAATGTGTCTGCAGGCATCACGCGGTCAATAAAATGCAGTGACTGAACCTGGGCGATTATGGGTATCCCTTTGATCGAATTCGCGACCACACTGCAGTCGTAGTTCTACTGGAAGCAATGACCGCAATCTGGCGGTCAATTTGAACTTCTGTATTTCCGGTGACGCTGCAACCCAGTCTCCCACCGTCTCGATTGATCGACGCTCAAGCCGCCAACTTGGCACTGGCCAGTCGATTCAGGCTGACGCCTTGCTCGGCAGCCATGAGTGCCAGATTGCGGTGAACCAGCGGCGGGATGCGCACACGGAACTCGCCGCTATAGTCTTTCTCGGCCAGCGCTACCGGAACGGGTTCGCCGCTCGCTTGCATGTCGGCCACGCGCCGGCCACCACTTTCTGGATGCCCGTTAGCGCCGCCGCTGGTGTATTGGCCAACCAAGGATATTTACATGCGGGTCGCCAGGCCAAGGAGTCTTGAAAATGGCGTGACTGCTACCGTCTTGCCGGGGCTTGCCATAGAGTTTTTATGGCGCCATTAATGGAACCATATGTCAACACGCTCGTTCTTTGGCGCCCGATGGGCAGCTTCAGCAGCCTGTGCGGATTCGCTGGCGGTTCCAGAGGGCCGTCTGTTGTTAAGCCGTAGCGGCAAACCTTTGAGGTTTTTTACTTGCCGCCTCCTGTGCCTACAATATTCTGATCGCTCGTGCCCGGTCATTCCGACAGCGGCGATAAAAAATATTTACAACAGGAGACAACATGAAATTGAAAAAACTCGCCCTGGTGCAAGCCCTGGCATTTGCGGTAGCGGCCGGTTCAGCCTGGGCCGATGTCACCATCGGCGTTATTGTTTCGGCGACCGGTCCGGCGGCTTCGCTCGGCATTCCCGAGAAGCAGACCTTTGCCTTGCTGCCGGCAACCCTGGGCGGTGAAAAGGTGAAGTACATCATTCTGGATGACGCCACCGACCCCAGCATGGCGGTGAAGAATGCTCGCAAGCTGACGGCCGAGGACAAGGTGGATGCGATCATTGGCGCATCAGCCACACCAACCTCGATGGGCATTCTTGAAGTGGCATTTGAAGCCAAGACGCCGCAGATCGCCATGGCGCCCTTGCCGCCGGCCGGCGAGAAAGCGCCCTGGATTTTCACGACCCCGCAAAGCTTCCCGCTGATGGCGGTTGCCATGGTGCAGCACATGGCGGCCAACCACGTCAAGACGCTCGGTTTCATCGGCTACGCCGATGCCTACGGTGAACTCTGGTTGAAGGCGATCCAGGACGCCGCAACCGCCAAGGGCATCACGGTCAGCGCAATCGAGCGCTATCAGCGCAACGACACCAGCGTGGCTGGGCAGGCGCTCAAACTGCTCGCGGCCAAGCCCGACGCGATCCTGATCGCAGGCTCCGGAACACCAGCGGTGCTGCCGCAATCGACCCTGATCGAGCGCGGTTACAAGGGCAAGTTCTACCAGACCCACGGCATCGCAAATCGCGACTTCCTGCGCGTGGGCGGCAAGAACGTCGAAGGCACACTGTTCCCGGTAGGCCCGATGCTGCTGGCCGAACAACTGCCCGACAGCAACCCGTCGAAGAAGGCATCACTGGAATACCTCAAGGTGTACGAAGGCGCGCATGGCGCCAACAGCCGTTCCACTTTTGGTGGCCACGGTTGGGACGCTTATCTGCTGCTCAATCGCGCCGTGCCCGAAGCCATCAAAAAAGCCAAACCCGGCACGGCAGAATTCCGCCTGGCCCTGCGCGATGCGCTGGAGAATGTGAAGGAACTGCCAGCGGTCCACGGCGTCTTCAGCATGTCGGCCAAGGACCACAACGGCTTCGATGGCCGCGCCGCCATCATGGCCACGGTCGAGAACGGCGACTGGAAGATCCTGAAGTAAGCACGCCCGCCTTTGCCGCCTTTGACAGCGCCTGAGAAACCGGCACTGTCGAGCGACGCAAAGGCCTCCCGCCCCACAATCTGAGCCTGTCCTGCGCCTCGCCACGCGGCGCACGGCGCCGCTCGCTCGCGCCGGTCCAACCGAGGGTAAGCACCTACCGATTTGCTCCATTCGCGGCTTTACTTGGTTATTATTTATAACCATAATTGAACTTGGATACCCAACAACAAGTACGTGATGAGGAAGACAAATCATGAATATCGCCCAGTACCTTGAGCAACATGCGGCCAACACACCCGATCAAATTGCCATCCGCTTTGAGGGGCGTTCGATCACTTACGGGCAATTGAACCGCGATGCCAACCGCCTGGCGTCGAGCCTGCGCCAGGCCGGCGTTGCCGCCGCTGACCGCGTTGCCCTGTACCTGCCCAACGTGCCCGAGTTCGCCACCGCCTACTACGCGGCGCAAAAACTCGGCGCCATTCCCGTCACCATCAATGCCATCCTGAAAACCGAGGAGGTGCGCTACCTGCTTGACGACTCAGCTGCCAGCGTGGTCGTCACCATGAACGAGTTGACTGGCTACGTGCCGGGCGACTGCCCGGCGCTGCGCCAGAAAATCGTTGTCGATCCGGGCGCAGCGTCGCAGGGTTGGACCGCGCTGGCGGATTTGCTCTCAAGCGGCAGCGACACATTTTCGTCGGTGTCCTGCGCTGCCGACGCGGTCGCTGCCCTGCTTTACTCATCCGGCACCACCGGTTTCCCCAAGGGTGTCTCACTGACCCAGCACAACATCCACAGCAACATCGCGCTGCCGCCTAAAGCCCGGTATTCGGACTACCGTCCCGGTGACCGGCTCGCCACCTTTTTGCCACTGTTCCATGTCTACGGCCAGAACTACATCATGAACGCCGCCATCCTGGCCGGCGCCACGATTGTGCTGTTCACACGCTTTGTGCCCGACGTCGTGCTGCGTGCCATCGGCGAGGAACGCATCACCCATTTCTTCGCCGTGCCGACGATCTACATCAACCTGCTGGCGATGGACTTGTCGCCCTACGACCTGAGTTCGCTGCGCTATGAAATGTCGGCCGCCGCGACCATGCCCGAAGAGATCTCGCGACGCTGGACCGAGCGTTTCGGCCGACGCGTCTTTGAGGGCTACGGCCTGACCGAGTGCTCGCCGTTCTCCTGCTACAACGACAGCACGCAGCACCGCTTCGGCTCGGTCGGTCGCGCGGTTGATGGTTTCGCTCTGAAAATTTACGACGAGTTCGACCACGAATTGCCCGATGGCGAACAGGGCGAGATCGTGATCCGCGGCGATGGCGTGATGCAGGGCTACTGGCGCCGTCCCGAAGAAAGCAAGACCGCACTGCGCGGCGGCTGGCTGCACACCGGCGATGTCGGGCGCATGGACGCAGACGGCTACGTTTACATCACCGACCGCGTCAAGGACATGATCAACGTCTCAGGCTTCAAGGTCTGGCCGGCCGAAGTCGAGCAATACCTGTACAAGATGCCCGGCATCCAGGAAGCCGCTGTTTACGGCGTTCCGGTTGAGGCGCAGGGCGAGAAAGTCATCGTCACCGTGGTGCTGCGCGCTGGCGCCACGCTCACGCCCGAGGACATCATTGCCTATTGCCGCGAACACATCGCGGCCTACAAGGTGCCGTCGCGCGTTGACATCGTGAGCGAATTGCCCAAGAGCGCCAGCGGCAAGCTGCTCAAGCGCGTGCTGCGCCAGCAGGCCGCGGCCTGAACTCGCCCATTCAAGAAAGTGATCCCGCCATGAGCGAACCTGTGCGCTACGCCATCCACGACGGCATTGCCGTCGTCACCATCGACTCTCCGCCAGTCAACGCCATTGATCAGGCCCAGCGTGCCGGATTGAAGAAGACCTTTACCGAGTTGCGGGGGCAAGCTGCGGCCAAGGCGATCGTGCTGGCCTGTGCCGGCAAGACCTTTGTCGCCGGCGCCGACATCAAGGAGTTCGATACCGGCATTGCCGAGCCCGGTTACCACGAGGTGCTGCGTCTGATCGAAGACAGCGCGGTGCCGGTGGTCGCAGCAGTGCATGGCACGGCGCTGGGCGGCGGCGTCGAGATCACGCTGGCCTGCCACTACCGTGTCGCAAACGCCGGCGCACGCTTTGGCTTGCCAGAGCTCTCGCTGGGCATCATCCCCGGCGCTGGTGGCACGCAACGCCTGCCGCGCGTGGTGGCGCTGGAACTGGCGCTCGACATGATGCTCACCGGCAAGCCCCTGGCCGCCGGCAAGGCGCTGGAAGCCGGCCTGGTCGATGCCGTCACCGAGGGCGATGTCGTCCCCGCTGCCATCGGCTTTGCACGCGAATTGGTGCAAAAAGGCGCCGGCCCACGCCGCACCCGTGAGCAAGCGGTCAAAGGCGCGGCACAAGCCGGCGAACTGCTGAACGCCAAACGGGCGCAAGTGGCCAAGACGATGCGCAACCGTCTGGCACCGCTGGCGCTGATTGACGCCGTGCAGGCAGCCGCCACGCTTGATTTCGATAAGGGCTTGCAAGTCGAGTCCAGCCTGTCAGCGCAACTCGAACAGGCGACCGAAGCCAAGGCGCTGCGCCATCTGTTTTACGCCGAGCGCGAAGTGCGCAAGATTCCGGGCCTGGCGCGCGACATCGCACCGCGAGCGGTGGCACGTGTGGGCATCGTCGGCTCGGGCACCATGGGCGGCGGCATTGCAATGTGCTGCGTCAACGCCGGCATCCCGGTGACGCTGGTGGACGCCGCACAGAATAATCTTTACCGTGGCCTGGCGACGATCCGCAAGAACTACCAGCGTTCGGTCGAGCGCGGCAGCCTCAAGCCCGAGCAGATGGAACAGCGCCTGGCGCTGATCACACCAAGTCTCGACTTCGGCGCGCTCACGCAAGCCGACCTGATCATCGAAGCGGTCTTTGAGAACCTGGCTTTGAAGAAGGAAATCTTCGCCAAGCTCGACGTGGTGGCCAAGCCCGGCGCTATTCTGGGCACCAACACCTCGACGCTCGATATCGACGAAATTGCCGCTGTCACGCAGCGGCCGCAGGACGTGATCGGCCTGCACTTCTTCAGCCCGGCCAACGTCATGCAACTGCTGGAAATCGTGCAGGCCGGCAAGACCGCGCCCGACGTCGTGGTGACAGCACTGGAACTGGCCAAGCGCATCAAGAAGACTGGCGTTGTCGCCAAGGTTTGCTACGGCTTCATCGGCAACCGCATGATGGACCCCTATGGCCGCGAAGCCGAGCGCTGCGTACTCGAAGGCGCAACGCCGGCCGAGGTGGACAGTGCGCTCGAACAATGGGGCATGGCGATGGGCATCCTCGCCGTCTACGACATGGCCGGCGTCGACATCGGCCATCTGACGCGGCTTGAGCGCGCCCACCTGCTGCCCAAAGACCCGAGCTTCTACCGGCCCTCGGCTCTGCTCTTTGAGCGCGGCTGGATTGGCCAGAAGGCCGGGCGCGGTTACTACCGCTATGACGGCGCTGATCGCAAGCGCACAGCCGACCCGGAAGTAATTGCCATGCTGGCCGACGAAGCCAAGCGCCTGACCATTCCACAACGCCATCCGAACGCGCTGGAAATCCAGCAGCGCTGCCTGTACGCCATGATCAACGAAGGCGCGCTCTTGCTAGAAGAAGGCATTGCCCTGCGTGCCAGCGACATCGACGTCGTCTACACCGCCGGCTACGGCTTTCCGCGCTACCGCGGCGGCCCGATGTTTTACGCCGACACGCTCGGGCTCAAGACCGTTTATGAGGGCATTCTTGCGTTCCAGAAAACGCTCGACCCGCAG
>CAITXW010000222.1 GCA_903896425.1 uncultured beta proteobacterium
AAGCACGAGCGCGTGCTGATCACCACGCTGACCAAGCGCATGGCCGAGCAGTTGACCGATTACCTGAGCGACAACGGCGTCAAGGTGCGTTACCTGCACAGCGACGTTGACACCGTCGAACGCGTAGAAATTTTGCGTGACCTGCGCTTGGGTGCTTTTGACGTGCTGGTTGGCATCAACCTGCTGCGCGAAGGGCTGGACATACCCGAGGTTTCGCTGGTGGCGATTCTGGACGCCGACAAGGAGGGTTTTCTGCGCTCCGAGCGTTCGTTGATCCAGACCATTGGCCGGGCCGCGCGTAACCTGCACGGGCGGGCCATCCTGTACGCAGACAAGATCACCGACTCAATGAAGCGTGCCATTGGTGAGACCGAGCGTCGGCGTGCCAGGCAGGTATTGCACAACGAGTTGCACGGCATCACACCGCGCTCCATCGTCAAGGAAGTGAAAGACCTGATCGATGGCGTCTACAGCGAGAAAGCCGGCAAGGAAGCGGACCGACTGGAACGCGATGCAGTGCAGCGGGCCAAGGTGGAAGATATGAGCGAAAAGGACATTTCGCGCGAAATCAAACGCCTGGAAAAGCTCATGTTCGAGCATGCGCGCAACCTCGAGTTCGAGAAGGCGGCGCGCATTCGCGACCAGTTGGGAATCCTCAAGGAACAGGCCTTTGGTGCGTCTGGCAGCGACAACCTGGTGGTCCTGGTGCCCAACGGTAAAGCTGCGTAAATCCGGCCGGCCCGTTTGCTTACCCGAGCAAATTGCTAGGTTTCTTGCTATACTTGACTCCGTTAGTCAACCAAACAGACTGAAGGAGCATGTGATGCGACTTACTACCAAAGGCCGTTTTGCGGTCACCGCCATGATCGACCTGGGCCTGCGTCAGAGCAGTGGCCCTGTCACTTTGGCCGCCATCAGCCAGCGCCAGTCGATCTCCCTGTCGTATCTGGAACAGTTGTTTGGCAAACTGCGCCGTAACGAACTGGTCGAATCGACCCGTGGCCCTGGCGGCGGCTACACCCTGGCGCGCAGTCCGTCCGAGATCACGGTAGCGGAAATCATCAGTTCGGTCGATGAGCCAATGGATGCCACGCATTGCGGGGGTAAGGAAAACTGCCTGGGCGAGTCCGAACGTTGCATGACGCATGATTTGTGGACGGCCCTGAATGTGCGCATGGTCGAGTTTCTCGAATCCGTGACCCTGCAAAAACTGGTCGATGATCAGTTAGCCAAGGGTTTTCGGGTTGAGGACAAACCAACCCTCAAGCGTGCCATTTCCAGCATGCCAACGGTGCGGCCGATTCGCATGAATGTGCCCAATTCGGTCTTTGCTTTGGGTAATGCGTTTTCCAAGACATAGGATTGTCGTTAACGTTTGCGCCCCGTATCAACAGCAAGAATGAACACGTGATGGACACAACACCGCATTTCCCGATTTATATGGACTACAGCGCCACCAATCCCTGCGACGAGCGGGTCGTGGACGCCATGGTTCCCTGGCTGCGACAGCATTTTGGCAATCCAGCCTCGCGCAGTCACGCCTGGGGTTGGGAGGCAGAAGCGGCGGTTGAAAAAGCCCGTGAACAGGTGGCGGCGCTGATTGGCGC
>CAITXW010000223.1 GCA_903896425.1 uncultured beta proteobacterium
ACGACACCCGCGCTGACAGTTGAATCAATTCACCAGCAGCGCGGGAATAGCAGAGACTCACTGTGCAGGGTAAGGGCCTTGTGCCCACGTTTTCTGCTTCGCAAAAAACTTGGCAGCGGCCCCCTGCTCAGGGCGTTGCCCCGAGACCTCGAATAAATGGCGGCGTCGCGCTTCGCTTGACTTGGGAGGGTGATGCAGACCAAAGTTTTGGCCCCTTTGCACAGCAACCCCTTGGGCTCACCCAGCCACCCAGCGCCTTGCATCTGAGTAGCAACAAGAGTTGCTGCTCACCCGCTGGCGAGGCAACAAAACCGAATCGCTTGTAAAACCTCACGGCAGTGTCATCAATTGGGTTGGTCAGCATAGCGCGAATGTCAGCCTGTTCGGAAATCAAAAAGGTTCGCCGGATGGCGCCTCGTAACAAACCCAATCCGATCCCCTGGCCTTGGGCTGACAAAGCCACTGCTACGTCGCCCGGCAAACCCTTTGCAGTCTTCGTGCTGCCTTGGAGCCAGCCCTTCAGAGTGGAGAAGCAAATGTTCAATTCATCGGCAACGCTTTGCTGCGTGCGACTTCCGCGCTCACGCACTTTGCGCAACGCTTGTTCTTTGAATTCTGGGGAATGTGGTTTTCGGTTCATGTTTGTCGCTCCAGCGGATCATCCGCCTTGAAAAAAGGAGGCGACAACTACTCTGACACAGGGGGTTACAGCCCATCACTTGTCACGGGGTGGTGGGCATTTTCCGCTTGTGACCACAGGTTCAGACAGACTCTCGGCCATGATCAATTGGCCTTTGCGGTCTATTCGCAACATGCGTGCTGTGCCGCCTTTCGCCATCAGCATCATGTCCATCGGGCCTTTGTCTTCGGTAGGTGTCGGTCGCACACCACGCTGATAAATCACGATGCGTTCGAAGGTATCGGCCACCAGCTGGCGGGTTTGCAGGCGTGCTTCGTATTCCTGAGCCTCCACACCGGCCGCAAGGCGCTTCCACGCTTCGTCAGTGCCCTGAATGTCGGTGCGTACTGTTGCAGCCAAATCGCGCTCTGCCTCCTGGATGGTGGCCTCTAGCCGCTGTTGCTCTGCCTCCAGCTCACGGGCCCGTTTGGCAAAGGTCAGCGGCACACCATCCTCGGCGCTGGCCAGCATGGCGTCAGTGAGCTTTTCCAGCTTGCGGGCCACGTCCACCAGGTCTTGCCGGGCTTTGGTCAGCTTGGCCATAGGTCCAGCCGACCGATCTGCACCATATAGCGCCTGCAGATTGACGATGTCCGAGCAGTACTCCATCAGCGCCCGCTCGAACGGATAGACAGACACGGACCCGCCGACCGAGCAGCCGCCGTGCGAGTAGCTGGTGCAGTGCAGGCGTCTGTGGCCTGGCTGGATGCGGCCGAGTTCGTCCCGGTTGCGGGTGCCAATGTTCTGCCCAACCAGCGCGCGGCCGCAATAGCCGCATACAGTGATTCCGATACCGGTGAGTATGTGTGGCACTGGACCCTTGGCCTTGCGCCTGCCACGCCCGCTGTTAGCCATCTGCAGGCCGTCCCACTCGGCCTTGGTAAGTAGGGCAGGGTAGTAGCCGGGTATTCGGTAGGTATCGGTGCCCAGGGCCATTTCTTTTTCGCCGATCAATGCCCGTTGTTTCACCAGCCGGTAGATTTGCAGCGATTGGGGGCCGCGTCCTGTCAGGGATAGCCCCTGCTCGGTCAGCCGCTCGATGATCTTGGTGGCTCCATACCCGATCAGGTACAACCGCAGGCCTTCGCGCACGGCCGCCACGCGTTCTGGTATTTCCTGCCACTGGCCATCGACCAGCCGCAGCCAGACCGGGTCTTTACCATTTCGAATCAGCGCGCGGTTTGTGCCAGCGATCCAGCCCTCGCACTGTTTTCTGATGCTGGCCAGCACTCGTTTGCTCTTGGTGTCGCTTTCTTCATGGGCGCGAATCATGACCAGGAGCGAATACACAAGGTCCATCGGGTTGGCCTTGAGGTGCTCGCGGCTGTACTTCTTTCCGTCGCTGGCCGTCACCACCGTGATGCCGGCATTTACAATCTGAGCCAGTTGGGCCTGGGCCTGGATCGGCTCTGCCCTCGAAAGCCGGTCGAGGCCTTCCACCACCAGCACGGACCCCGTGGGTATCCGGCCCTGTTCGACAGCGACCAGGAAGACGCCGAGTGCCCCGGACTTGATGTGCCGCTGGTGGTAGGCCGATAGACCCTCATCCCGCAGCGAGAGCGTTTCGTCCAGAAGGAGGCCGTGTTCAGCGGCCCACTGGGCGGCGTAAGCCATTTGGCGCTCGCTGCTGTGACCCGAAGCCTGGCGCGGATCGCTGAACCGCATATAGCTATATACAAGACCTGTCAAACTACACCCCATGAACGAAATAAAAGAAAAAATCCCACGTATAGGTATGGTATCGCTAGGATGTGCAAAAGCACTGACTGATTCAGAACTGATCCTCACGCAACTGAGCGCCGAAGGCTACCAGACGTCCAAGACATTTCAGGGGGCAGACCTGGTGATCGTCAATACCTGCGGGTTTATCGACGATGCGATTCGGGAGAGCCTTGACACGATCGGCGAAGCGCTGGCCGAGAACGGAAAGGTTATCGTCACCGGTTGCCTGGGTGCCAAGACGGCGGCAGGCGGTGGCAACCTGGTGCGGCAGATGCACCCCAGCGTGCTCGCGGTCACCGGTCCGCAGGCAACACAGGAAGTGATGGATGCGGTGCATGCCAACTTGCCCAAACCGCACGATCCGTTTCTGGACCTGGTTCCCAACGCATTTGGCGTGGCCGGCGTAAAACTCACACCCCGACACTACGCCTATATCAAGATCAGCGAAGGCTGCAATCACCGCTGCACCTTTTGCATCATTCCATCCATGCGTGGAGATTTGGTGTCGCGGCCGATTGGCGATGTGCTGAAGGAGGCCGCAGCCCTGTTTGCGGGCGGCGTCAGGGAACTGCTGGTGATCAGCCAGGACACGTCTGCTTATGGCGTCGATGTCAAATACCGTACGGGATTCTGGAACGGCAAACCGGTCAAGACGCGCATGCTGGAACTGGTGCAGGCACTGGGCGAACTGGCGCAGCCCTACGGGGCGTGGGTGCGCTTGCACTATGTTTATCCCTATCCCAGTGTTGATGATGTCATCCCACTGATGGCGCAGGGAATGGTCTTGCCTTATCTTGACGTGCCTTTGCAGCACAGCCATCCGGACGTGCTAAAGCGCATGAAACGCCCGGCCAGCGGCGAGAAGAATCTGGAGCGAATTCAGCGCTGGCGTGAGGTCTGCCCCGAGATCGTGGTGCGCAGCACCTTCATCGCCGGTTTCCCGGGCGAAACCGAAGAAGAATTTACGCACCTGCTCGATTTCATGCGTGAAGCGCAGATTGACCGGGCCGGCTGTTTTGCCTACAGCCCGGTGTCAGGCGCAGCGGCCAATGACCTCCCGGGCATGCTGCCGGCAGAGTTGAGGGAAGAGCGGCGCGCACGTTTCATGGCCGTGGCCGAGGCGGTATCGGTGGCCAGACTGCAGCGGCGCGTCGGTGCCACCATGCAGGTATTGGTGGATTCGGCGCCTGCCTTGGGCAAAAAAGGCGGTTTCGGGCGCACCTATGCCGATGCTCCCGAGATTGACGGCGTCGTCCAGTTGCTGGCGCCTGAGAAGATCAGCAAGACCTTGCGGGTGGGTGAATTTACCAAGGCGCGCATTGTGTCGGCAGTAGGCCACGATCTGGTGGCTCAGCCCTTTTAGCGTTGACCGTTTGGACCCGTCTCGGACACAAAAAAAGCCGCTGACAGTGCAGCGGCTGATTTCAAAAAAACACCCGTCAGTTTCTTTGGAAACACAACGGATTTCATTTATATTGGTGCCCAGGAAGGGACTCGAACCCCCACGAAGTTACTCGCTAGTACCTGAAACTAGTGCGTCTACCAATTCCGCCACCTGGGCATTTCAGGAAAGAAAGTAATTGTATCAAAAATAGTAGCCAAACCAGCGGCTTGCTGGACGAAGTTGAAGGAATAGTCCAAGGTCATCGTGATGGCCATGGCTTTGTGTCGCGTGATGACGGCGCGCCCGACATCTATTTGCCGCCCAATGAAATGCGCGCTGTGTTGCACAAGGACCGCGTCAAGGTTCGCATTGTGCGCAGTGATCGCAAAGGCCGGCCGGAGGGGCGTGTCGTTGAGATCATGGAGCGCTCAAGCCAGACCATCATTGGTCGCTTGTTGCAGGAAAGCGGTATCTGGATTGTTGTGCCAGAAGACAAGCGCTACGGCCAGGATGTGCTGGTGCCGAAAACGGCCACCGGCGCAGCTAAAGCGGGCCAGGTGGTTGTCGTTGAATTGACCGAGGCTCCGGCCTTGTACGGGCAGCCAGTGGGACGCGTCACCGAGGTGCTGGGTGAGGTGGACGATCCGGGCATGGAAATTGAAATTGCAGTGCGCAAATACAGCGTGCCACACGAGTTTTCTCAGGCTTGCGTGGCGCTGGCCCGATCGCTGCCGGATACGGTTCGTCCGCAGGACAAGAAGCGCCGTGTTGACTTGACCGACGTGCCGCTGGTAACCATCGATGGTGAGGACGCACGTGATTTTGACGATGCGGTTTATTGTGAGCCGGTGAGAATTGGCAAGGGCAAATCGGCTGCCAATGGCTGGCGCTTGTTGGTGGCCATCGCTGATGTCAGCCATTACGTTGAAAACGGGTCCAGCATCGATGTCGATGCCTACGACCGTGCTACCAGCGTCTATTTCCCGCGCCGCGTGATTCCGATGCTGCCGGAGAAATTGTCGAACGGGCTGTGCTCGCTGAACCCGGAAGTCGAACGTCTGTGCATGGTGTGCGACATGATGGTGAGCGAAGACGGCGAGGTGTCGGCTTACCAGTTTTATCCGGCGGTGATGTGGAGCCATGCCCGTTTCACCTACAACGAGGTGGCGGCGATTCTTGCCAACACGCGTGGCCCGGAAGCTTTGAAGCGCAAGGACCGGGTAACCGATCTGATCAATCTGCACGATATCTACCGTGCACTGCACAAGGCGCGTGTGCGTCGGGGTGCCGTCGACTTTGAGACAGTTGAAACGCAAATCGTGTGTGACGAGGTTGGTCGCATTGAGAAGATCATTCCGCGCACGCGCAACGATGCCCATAAGCTGATTGAAGAGGCGATGCTGGCGGCCAATGTGTGCAGCGCCGATTACATTTCCCAGAGCAAGCATGCGGGACTGTTTCGCGTGCATGAGGGTCCGACGCCCGAGAAGGTCGAGTTGCTTCGCAATTACCTCAAGGCCATTGGCCTTTCCCTGACGGTCAGTGATGACCCGACACCGGGAGAGTTTCAGGCGATTGCAGCGGCAACCGCCGAGCGAACGGATGCGGCGCAAATTCATTCCATGTTGTTGCGCTCCATGCAGCAGGCGATCTATACGCCGCTCAACAGCGGCCATTTCGGCCTTGCGTTTGAAGCCTATACGCATTTCACCAGCCCGATCCGGCGCTATCCTGATCTGCTGGTGCACCGGGTTATCAAGGCGATTCTGGCCAAGACAAAGTACCAGCTTCCGGTGCTGCCGACACCCGGTGAAGCCCATGCCAAGTTGTCGCGTCGCATTGAAAAGGGATTGGCTGCGCGGGTGGCAGAGCCTGGCTACAAGCCAAAAAAACAGAGTCCCGAGACCCAGGCCTGGCAGGCCGCCGGCATGCATTGCAGCGCCAACGAGCGTCGTGCAGATGAGGCCAGTCGCGACGTTGAAGCCTGGCTCAAATGCAAGTACATGCATG
Source organism: uncultured beta proteobacterium (assembly GCA_903896425.1). Taxonomy (GTDB): domain Bacteria; phylum Pseudomonadota; class Gammaproteobacteria; order Burkholderiales; family Burkholderiaceae_C; genus Rhodoferax. Next base: position 5,796 of record CAITXW010000223.1, read on the forward strand.
CGCACCTGGGAGAAGAGTACAGCGGCGTGGTCAGTTCTGTGACGAGCTTTGGCATCTTTGTCACGCTTGATGCGATGTTTGTCGAAGGACTGGTCCACATCACTGAGTTGGGTGGCGACTACTACCGTTTTGACGAGGCGCGCCAAGAACTGCGCGGTGAGCGCACCGGCGTACGCTACGCCATCGGAACCCGGGTGCAGGTGCAGGTCAGCCGCGTTGATCTGGATGGCCGTCGCATTGATTTTCGACTGTTGAGTGACGCCGATGGATTGCTTTCGCGATCGGTAGCCGGCAAGGACCTGCCGCACAAGGGTGACGGTCGCGTTGCGGCCGATCAGCCGGGTGCCTCGGCAGCAAAACGACCGGCGCGCAAGGCGGCGCAGCGATTGGTTCGACCATCGAAATCAGACGTTCAGGCCACCAAAGTTGACGGACGCGCCGCGACCGGCAAAAGCAAGGACAAGGGACGCAAAGCACGCCGGCGAACCTGAGTGGTTTGACTCTGTTTTTTCCTGACAGCGAGCAGATATGACATCAGACTCAAGAGTTGCAATCGTGACGGGTGCCGGCACCGGTATTGGCAAGGCGGCGACGCTGGCCTTGCTCAAGGACGGCTATCAAGTGGTACTTGCGGGTCGAAGGTTGGCGCCGTTGAACGAAGTGATGGCACTGGGTGGCGCGCCGGATCGGTCGCTGGCCGTTGTTACGGATGTGGCCGATTCGGATTCGGTGAAGGCGCTGTTCGATGCCGCAGTGAATCGATTTGGCCGGGTTGATGTGTTGTTCAATAACGCCGGCGTTGGCGCGCCGGCAATTCCCCTGGAAGATCTGACGCTGGCGCAGTGGAAGAACGTGGTCGATATCAACCTCACCGGCATGTTCCTGTGCATCCAGCAGGCATTCCGGGTTATGAAGACGCAATCGCCTCAGGGTGGGCGAATCATCAACAACGGGTCAATTTCAGCGACAACACCGCGCCCGAATTCAAGTCCGTATACGGCAACCAAGCACGCGGTGACGGGACTTACAAAATCAGCTTCGCTTGATGGGCGCAAATACGACATTGCCGTCGGTCAGATCGACATTGGCAACGCCGGTACCGAGATGGCACAGCGCATGGCCGCCGGCATCCTGCAGCCCAACGGGGACATTGTTGTTGAGCCTTTGCTGGACGTGAACATTGTGGGTCAATCGGTGTTGTACATGGCCAATCTTCCGCTGCAGGCCAATGTGATGTTCCATACCGTGATGGCAACCAAGATGCCCTTCGTCGGGCGCGCGTGAAGCTAATGCGATTGCAGTGAACGCGCTAATGCCCCTGCCGTCAGGGGCAAGTTTTCAGGCCAGCGGTCGGCCTCTAAACCATGCTGATAGACGGCGTCGCATGCGGCCTGGAAAGCTGGCAGTCCGGCAGCGAGTCTGGCGCCAATCAAGCCTGCCAACACATCACCCGTACCAGCCGCCGCTAATCTGGCATTGCCGGTGGGATTGATGATCGGTGTTTGTCCCGGTGCGGCGATCACTGTGCCAGAACCTTTGAGTACCACCACGCAGCCAAAGCTTTGTGTCAGAAGTTGGGCAGTTGCCAGGCGATCAGCTTGCACTTGCGCAGTATTGACGCCCAGCAGGCGCGCGGCTTCTAGTGGATGCGGTGTCAGAACCGTATCGGCGAAACGTCCGGTTCGCGCGCGCAGCAGGGTTTGGAGTTGCGTGTCATTGGCAATGGCGTTGAGTGCATCGGCATCGATGACGAGCCGGGCAGAAGTTGACAGCAGCCGGGGTAAATCGGCCCGGATCGCGTCACCCCCGCCACAACCGCATACCAGCGTCATCGCCTTGAAGTCGAGTTCATTGACTGGTCTGAACATCAGCTCGGGTTGGCTGGTATCCGCACGCAGAGCTTCAGTGTCGAGCAGGCCGACAAAGACACGCCCGGCACCGGCAAACAGGGCAGCGGATGCCGCCAGCAAAGCGGCCCCGGTCATGCCGGGTGCACCACCGATGACCGCCACGTCACCATAGCTTCCTTTGTGCGACGCGTGTCGGCGCGCTGCGGGCTCGATCGGCGCGCCGGCCAGCCAGGCTGTTGGCATGAAGGACTCGCTCTTGCTCAAACTCGACGGATTGACTTGCAAATCATCCAGCCAGACCTTGCACGCGGCATCACGACCGTCACGTGTGAACAAGCCTGGTTTGAGGGTGAGCAGGCTCAAACAGTGTTGCGCTCTGACGCACGACGCCGCTGCCACGCCGGTGTCGGCTTGCAGGCCGCTTGGCGTGTCAACGGACAGTACCGTGGCGCTGCTGGCGTTGAGCCGTTGGATCCAATGCGCCATTTGCCCCTCTGGCGCGCGGCTTGCGCCGATGCCGAGCAGGGCGTCGATACCCAGGTCGAAATCTTCAGGGGGATCTGCTGCAAACGCCACGCCCGCCTTGCGGGCCCGCTGCCAGGACGCCAAGGCGTCGGCGGGTGCCCGATCCGGGCTGCCTGCCCAGCTTATCACCGGGTTTTTCCCCCAGCGCTGCAAGTGCACGGCGGCTTCCAGGCCGTCGCCGCCGTTGTTGCCAGGGCCGCAGGCAATCCAGACGCGCCGGCTGTGCGGCGCCACGGCCAGCGCCAGTTGCGCCACAGCCAGCCCGGCACGTTGCATCAGGGTATGGGGCGGCAGCGCGGCCTGTGCCGCGTCTTCAATCTGACGTGTTGCCGCAATGCTGTACAAAGCATGCCGGGCATCAACTTCAATTCTTTTCACGGAAATCAGAACTCGTAGGTTTCACCTTCCCGCGCCAGGCGACAGTGCGGGCCGCCAGCGGGTCGGTGGTTATCCAATAGAGATTGCTGAAAAACGGCTTCCAGTGCATCGTCGCTGCGGGTTGGTTCGTGGTGTGTGCAGAACAGCACTTTGGCACCTGCGCCAACGGCGTACTGAATGCTTGAGTTGAAAGTGCCGTGGCCCCAGCCCTTTCGGGTGGCGTATTCCTGCTCGGTGTAAGAGCAGTCGGCAATCAGCACATCCACGCCCCGCATGGCTTGCAGGATGCTGTCGGACATTGCATCCACCACGGCCTGGTATTCGAGATACCCGGCGTTACCTGGTGCATGGGTATTCTGCGGCGGCTCATGGTCGCCGGTGAAGAATACGGACTTCCCGTTGGCTTCAATTCGATAGCCGAAGTTGATGACCGGATGATTCAGCAGATAAGGCGTTACCGTCGCTGATCCGATCTGGATGCTTTTGCCTGCCTCTAGTGTGATGTACTCGATGCGTGCTTTCATTTTGTCTTCGCGCACGGGAAAGTAGCTGTGCTGCAACTGCACCGCCATGACTTGTTCCACACCTTTTCCCGACACAGGATCGAAAGCGCCATGCAGCCGCAATACATTGCCGGAAGCGAAATTGGGCAAGAAAAATGGCAAACCCTGAATGTGATCCCAATGAGAGTGGGTGATCAGCACATTGGCGGTCAGCGGCATTTCTGAAAGCAGGGTTTGCGACAAGGGAAAGAGGCCGGTTCCCGCATCGATGATGATCAACTCGTTGTTATCGGTGCGGATCTCGATGCAGGTGGTGTTGCCGCCATAACGCACCGTGTTCGGACCCGGTGAGGCAATCGAACCCCGCACACCCCAAAATTTGATTTTCATGCCTTGTTCTCAAATGGTTCAAGCTCGACCAGGCCTCGCAAGTTGCCTTGAAAAGTTGCTCAACGATACAACAAATTTGTGCTTGTCGCCACGTGCGAGGAATTTCGGCGGCCTCAAGTGCGCCTGCGGTCGACCTTGAAACCTGCAACATCTAGCTCGGGTGCCTTGTCAGCGATCAGGTCCGCCACCGCCCTGGCTGAGCCACAACTCAGCGCCCAGCCACTCGATCCATGTCCAAGATTCAGCCAGAGTCCGGCAATACCGCTGGCGCCGATCATCGGCGGACCGTCAGGCAGCATGGGTCGTGCGCCTTTCCATTCCTGTACGCCGCCAGACAGGTTGGCGGCGCCGGGAAACCAGTCCTGCAGCACCTTGTACAGGGTTTGCAAGGACGCGGCGCGCATTTTGTTGGGGGCGCCGCCAAGTTCGGCACTGCCGGCGACGCGCACCCGGTTTCCAAGACGGGAAATGGCGACCTTGTAGCGTTCGTCCATGATGGCACTGCGCGGCGCATTGAGCGGTTCGCGAATGGCGGCGCTGACCGAGTAGCCATGCACTGCCGTCAATGGAATTTTCAACCCTATGGGCGCCAGCAAGCGTGCCGAGGCCAATCCGGCGCACATCACGACGGCGTCGTAAGAGCGTGCGGCGCTTTCGCCAGCCAGACTGATTTGTGCCCCAGCGGCCACGCGTGTGACTTCTTTATTGAACAGAAAATCGACGCCCATGCGCTGGGCCGTGTTTTTCAGCAGCAAGGCAAACTGGCGGCAGTTCCCGACTTCGTCATCAGGCAAGTGAACGGCGCCAAAGAATTCGGTATCCGGGTTGAGTGCAGGTTCGATCTTGCGCGCGTCCGTCGGGCTGATTTCCTTGAACGAGACGCCAGCATCGCGCAGGACCTGCAGTCCCGGTTGCACCAGTTTGCTGTCTTTTTCAGAGCGCAGCAGCACCATGTAGCCGTCGCTGCGCTCGTATTCCAGTGAAAGATGACGCGTGATGTGGTGCAGGCGGTCGCGGCTATAAAAGGCCAGGCGTTGCAACTGGGTCCGGTGTGCCAGATAGGTTTCAAGATTGCAGGCACGCAACCATTTCCAGATCCAGACCATGTCGCGCATGGAAAGCTGCCAGCCGACTCGCACCGGGGCATAGTGACTCAGCAGGTGACCAATCACCTTGCCCGGCATGCCGGGCGCGGCCCAGGGGGTTACATAGCCGGGCGCGACCAGACCAGCGTTGGCAAAACTGGCTTCTTCGGCTGCGGCAGCGCGGCGTTCGAATACCGTGACTTCATGACCGTCACACGCCAACTCGTAGGCGGTCGTGACGCCGATGATGCCGGCGCCAATAACGGCAATCTTCATGACAATAATTGCTCGATCTGAAAGGCGATATTCAGGACCGGATCATCGCGCATGGCACCCGCCCAGACCATCATGCCGACCGGCAACTCGTCCGCCAGGTGGCAGGGCAGGGAAATGGCGCAGCCATCGAGCATGTTGACCACGCTGGTGTTGCGCAGCAGCAAGGCGTTGAGCCGAAAAAAGGCGTCGTCACGTTCAGTACCCGGCGCGACATCGGCAATCGGTGCGGCGACCACCGGCGTTGTGGGTGACAGGATGGCATCGAACCCTTGCATTGCGCGGCCCATCTTGTCGATCCAGCGGCGCCGCGCGCCCAGTAAATCGATGTAATCACAAGCGCTCATAGTGGCGCCGACCTGAATTCGGGCCAGCACGCGGGGGTCGTAGCTGGCAGCCTTGTCTTGAAGCCGGTGGCGATGCCAGGCAAAACTTTCAGCCGCAGAAAGGTTGCCAGCAGCCTGAATTTGCCGCAGTTCATTAAGTTCGGGTAGGGCCAATTCTTCGATCCGGGCGCCGGCTTTCCTCAGCGTGCCCAGCGTGCGCTGCCAGGCGTGCGCCACTGTCGCATCGAGGCCGTCGAGCATGAGGGTGTCGGCAACCGCCAGGCGGTACGCGCCAAGGGGAGCCGTGCTGCGCGTGACCCTTCGCTGGGCCAGAATTTCATGGGCCAGCATGGCGTCCGGAACCGAGCGGGTGAGGGCGCAGACGGTGTCGAGTGTGCTAGACAGTGGCAGTGCGCCGGCCGTTGGAACCAGGCGGGCGGTATTCTTGAAACCAACAATGCCGTTGAGTGCAGCCGGGATTCGAATGGAGCCCCCGGTATCAGATCCGAGTCCGATGAAGGCTGCTCCACAGGCCACGGAAACTGCCGCGCCCGACGAAGAACCACCGGGTACGAGCGCCACTTGCGTCGAGCAGGCATTGGCCGGTGTGCCGAAGTGCGGATTAATGCCAACACCGGAGAACGCAAATTCAGTCATGTTGGTGCGGCCCATGAACGCGGCGCCTGCTCGGCGCAGACGGGCAACTGCCGGACTGTCGAGTTGTGCCGGGGCAGCATCCTTCAGTACGATGGAGCCGGCGGTGGTGACTTGCCCTGCTACGTCAAACAGATCCTTCACCGAGATGGGAAGACCTGCGAGCGGGGTGCTTACGACCTTCGGTTTACCGGCAACCGCCAGTGCTTCGTCAAAGCTGGTCTTCAGAAACGCATGGCGGCAGCGGGCTGAGCCGGCCGCGGCGAGGGCACGTTCAAGCTCGAAAGAAGGATGGGTTTCTCCGCTGCGCAAGCGGCGCAGCGTCGTTTGGAGGTCGAAAAGCATGGAAATAGGCTGGCCTGTGCTATAGTCTTTGGGTTTCGCTGAGTGGTCGATCGACTGTTTGGCGAACAAATCAGCAAACCAGTTTATTCAAGGTGTTGCGGCCATTGCAGGCTTGGTTTCTGCAGTGTTTGCAAAACGAACTGGATTTTAGACCTAACCTTTGGAGTTAAACATGTCAGTTACCATGCGCGAAATGCTGGAAGCTGGTGTCCATTTCGGCCACCAAACCCGCTTCTGGAATCCCAAGATGGCGCCGTTCATTTTCGGCCATCGCAACAAAATCCACATCATCAACCTGGAAAAGTCGCTTCCGATGTTCCAGGAAGCATCCAAGTTTGTACGCCAAATTTCCGCCAAGCGCGGTACCGTACTCATGGTGGGTACCAAGCGCCAGGCGCGTGAAACGGTCGCTGAGGAAGCACGCCGTGCCGGCGTCCCCTTCGTTGACCAGCGTTGGTTGGGCGGTATGCTGACCAACTTCAAGACGGTCAAGACATCCATCAAGCGCCTCAAGGACATGAAAATCCAGCAGGAAGCCGGACTGGACAGCCTGCGCAAGAAAGAACAACTGATGTTCGCCCGCGAACTCGCCAAGCTGGTACGCGATATCGGTGGCATTCAGGACATGTCGGTGTTGCCTGACGCGATCTTTGTCATCGACGTTGGTTTCCACAAGATTGCAATCGCCGAAGCCAAGAAGCTTGGCATTCCCCTGATTGCGGTGGTTGACACCAATCACTCGCCCGAAGGTATTGACTATGTCATTCCCGGCAATGATGAC